>JBJLDM010000020.1:0-40955 GCA_045567135.1 Candidatus Pelagibacter sp. | reverse complement strand
ATCCAAATTTAACTAGACAATTTTTATACTCTAAAGGAGTAACTCAATTTCAGTTAGTTCAAAGTTTAGGAAGTACTGAAGTAGCTCCATTTACAGGCACAGCAGAAATTATATCAGATATTACTAGTACTGGAGCAACATTAAAAGCTAACAATTTGAGAATTTTAAAAGATGGTGAAATTTTAAAATCGCAAGCTTGTCTAATGATGTCCAAACTTTCTTTAAAAAAAACACGAATTAAAAAGATTATAAACTTGCTTAGCAGATAATTTATTTTAGTATCTCACTGCTTATGCAAGATTCGTTATTATACATAATTTTAGCATTAATGGGGATTATTATATATCTATTGATTGCTAAACATAAAAACAAAGAAGAGCCCAAAGATAGTTCTCAAGAACTAAATAACTTAAAAGAAAGCATCAATAACTCTTTTAATACCATGTCAACTTCATTTAATAGTTTGTCCAAAGATGTAACAAGAGATATGACGCAAACTTTAACATCTGTTAATGAAAAAGTTTCTGCTTTTAATACTCAAGTAGAAAATTTAAATAAAAGTCAAGAGGGCATTAATAAGATTTTAGCTGGTGTTAAAAAATATGGAACCTTGGCCGAGTTTAGTTTGGCATCTTTGTTGAAAGATTTATTACCTTCTTCTCAATTCATCTCAAATGTTAAGATGAAAGAAGATACATCTGAAAATGTAGAATTTGCCATCAAACTTCAAGGAGATGTCTTAGTTCCAGTAGATAGTCATTTTCCAGTAGAAAGATTTAAAGCAATAGATGATGCTCACCAAGAAGATGATAAAAAAGCAATGGCAGATGCTAGAACAAAATTAGCTAGAGCTTTTAAAGATAAAGCTAAAAGTGTAAATGAAAAATATATCGTTCCACCAAAAACTACAGATTTTGGAATAGTGTATGCGCCAACTGAGAGTTTGTATAAAGAATTAACTGATTATCAAGATCCTAGTACAAAAGAATTATTAACCCAAGAATTGATGAAAAAATATAAAATTGTAATCATGGGGCCAAATACTCTTTCAGCTTATTTACAATCTTTGCATATGGGATTTCAGTCATTAAAAGTTCAAAAGGGAGCAACAGAAATTTATAATCACTTAAAAACAATAAGCACAAGATTTACAAAACATTTTGATAATGTAATTGTGCTTCGAAGAAAATTAGAAGAAGCAATGAAGGTTGTAGATACATTTGGCACAGATGCCAGATCAATTACCAGAACCTTAGAAAATATAAAAGATCCCGAGCAAGTTGAAATAGCTGCTAAAACAGAAAATGTAGAAAAATTTGTTGATCACTCAAAACAGCTTAAAAATTAATTTTATTTTTAAATCAAATACACTTATAAATTAAAAATGAAGTGGAATAATAAATTTAATTACCCAAAGTCATCAAGATCGATTGAAAATGGTATGAGAAAATATTTGTTTGGTGATGAAAAATTACCAAGTGTTACTTCTATTTTGCAAGCAACTAAATCAGAAGAGGACAAAGCATCTTTAGAAAATTGGAAGCAACGAGTTGGCTACAAAGAAGCTAATAAAATCAAAACCGAAGCATCTAGCAGAGGTACGTCTATGCATTCATTTATCGAAGATTTTTTAAGAGGAAGAATTAATGAAAGTTTTTTTGAGAGTAATGAACAATATAAAAATATGGCAAAAGAAATAATAGATAAAGGCATTAAGGGGAAATTAGAAGAAATATATGGAATGGAAACTACACTTCACTATCCAGAAAAATATGCTGGTACGGCAGATCTGATTGGCATTTACGAAGGAAAAGAATGTTGTGTTGACTTCAAGCAGGCCAATCGTTTGAAAAAGGTAGAGTATATACAAGATTATTTTCTTCAATTAGGTGCATACACTTTGGCACACAACGTTGTTTACAAAACAAATATTACTTTAGGAGTAATATTGTTATGTACTGTGGATAATTTTTATCAAGAATTTAAAATTGAAGGACCAGAATTAGAAATGTATCAAAATTTATTTTTAGGAAGAGTAAAAAAATTTAATGAAATAAATAATTTAAGTTGACTTTCATTAATATATTCTTACAAGAGATATTGCTAACTAAGAGCTACTTGTTTAGATGCAAATGGTTTAGTACTCAAAAAAATAATCTAAACATCCATCAAAACATAGCTTTTTAAAGGATAATTAATATATGAATTTAGCTATATGGGATATCGAGTCATCAAGTGCTAGTACTGATTTTGGAAGTATAATCGAAATTGGTGGAATATTAGTTGATGAAAACTTTAAAGAAAAAGACAGATTTAACTTTAGATGTAGGTTACCCGAAGGTGAAATTCCTCAAGCAATGGCCCTAATTGTTAATAAAACAAGTGTGAAACAATTAACTCAAGGAAATTTAAGTCATTATCAAATGCTTAATGAGGTAGAAAAAACATTCAAAAAATGGAGCCCAGCAATTTTTTTAGGTTGGTCTAACATTGGGTTTGACGATGAAATGATTAGAAAAGAGTTTTTTAAAGGAATTAGATATCCTTATATTACGAATGCATCACCTAATAAAAGGCATGATGGCCTCAATATTGCGAGAGCAGCTTATGCCATAGATCCAAATGTACTAAAAACAGAGATTAATCAAAAAGGTAATGCAGTATTTAAATTAGAATCTTTAAGTCGTATGAATGGATTCGACTCCAGCGATGCACACTCAGCTTTATTTGATGCAAATTTGACAATGAAAATATTAGGTTTAGTAAGAAAAAAACAACCTAATACATGGGATACTTTTTTAAAAACAGCAAATAGATCAGATACAGAAACAATTTTTAAAAAACAAAATATTATAACTTTGAATGAGTATTTTTATGGAAAATCTCGATTATATCTATGTGCCCCTTTACATCCAAAACATTGTATTCACCCTATCTACCAATGGGGTCAAGCAATAGATCTTAGAGTAGATGTTGAGCCTTTATTAAAAATGTCAATTAATGAATTAAAAATCGAGATGAAAAAAACACCTAAGTTTTTAAGGACAATAAGATCAAACAAGGCACCAATAATTATGGATGCAGAATACGGGATGAAAGTAGAACCATATAACACAATAGATCCAGATTTAATTAAACAAAGAGCTCAAATAATCAAAAATAACGAAAAGTTTTCTCAAAATATTTTAACAGCACTTAGAGAGATAGCTGAAGAAAAAGAACAACTAAAATCACAAGAAGATATTTATGCTGAGGAGAGTATATATACTAAATTTACATCAAATAAAGATACAGCACTTTTCCCCGAGTGGCATGCAGCTTCCTGGAAAGATAAATTAAAATTATTAGATAAATTTGATGATAAAAGATTATTAGGTTTTGGGAAAAAAATAATTTATCAAGAAGCTCCAGAAGTATTACCTCAAGATATGTTTAAAAAAATTCGAAGTGGAATAGCTAAAAGGATTTTAAGTGAAAAGAAAGAAAAGTGGTGGACAGTTAAAGAATGTTATTTTGAAATTGATAATTTAAGAGATAAATACTCAGACCAAAATGATGAAGAAAAGTTAAAATTTTTAGATGAATTTAATGAATTTGTAATGTCAATACAAAAAAAATATGAAAATGCGTAGTTGACATTAAGTTTAAAGTAATTAAATAAAACATATGCTTATAGATTTTAAAGATGATGATTTTAACTCAAAGGTTAAAAATGAAGATGTTTCGATTTTACAGTTCTCTGCTTCTTGGTGTGGACCTTGTAAAGTTTTAAAGCCTATAATGGAAAAATTATCTGATGAGTTTAAAGATAGAGCAAATTTTTATTATGCAGATATAGATGAAAAAGCGATTAACTCTGCGAGTGCTGCGGCTGTAAGAGGAGTTCCAACTGTTGTGGTTTATAAAAAAGGTATTGAGGTAGCAAGAAAAGTTGGTGGCTTACCAGAACAACAAATGAGAGATTTTTTAAAAGAAAATCTTTAATTTAAATTAAACATTTCTCCTGCAAGATATATAGATCCTGTAATCAAAATAATATCGTTTTTTTCTAATTGTAAAGCTTTTAAAGCTAGCTCTATACTCTTAGCGTAATTAAGATTCTTAAATTTTTTGAATTTTTCTTTTAATTTTCCACCGCTTATTGCATTTGTTTGATTTGGTATGTCAATGACGGTTAAAGAAGAAATATTTTTAAAATAATTTATAAATTTTTTGTGATCTTTATTTTCCATCATTCCTACAATTACATGCTTGTTACAATTTAAAGTTTGAAGATATTCATTAATAGCTTTTGATCCACCAGGGTTATGAGATGAGTCAATAATAAGTCTATTATTTTTTACTAAGTCTTTTAGTTTGCCAGACTTAATTTCCTCCAGTCTAGCTGAATTATATGCATTTTTTATACCTTTAACAATTTGCTCGTCTTTAATCTTTAAATTTTCTAAAATTCTAAGTGAAGCAATTGCTGTAGATGCATTTTCTAATTGAAATTGACCACTCATACCAGGCTTGGGAATTTTTAAACCACCGTATTTATCTTCATAATAAAAAAAGTCATTCTCCATTGAAACAAAGTTGTAGTCTTCGTTAAAAAAGTATTTATTTGCCTTATTATTAGAAATATTTTTTTTAATACATTCTACAATTTCTTTAGATGATTGTTTTGCAACAATTATATTTGATTCAAGCAAAGACGAAGTTTTCTCAAAAATAATCCTTTCTATATTTCTGTCATTTTCTGGTAACCACTCCAAATGATCTTCGCTGCATGAAGTTACAATATTACAAAGATTTTTTTCTAAGATATTTACTGCATCTCCTCTGCCAAAAAGACCAAATTCTGCGAGAACTATATTATCTTTGTAATTTCGACATCCATGAAAAAATGTTGCTGTCAGAGCTTCAAAATATGTGAGTGGTTGACCCGCATTTATCTCTTCAATTTCATTTAATAAATCTGCAAGTTCATTATCCTCAATTATTTTATCGTTATAAATAAATCTTTCATTGATGGATTTTACGTGAGGTGAACTATAAATATTACATTTGATATTTGCCTCTTTAAGTATTGAATGTAAAAAGGAAATTGTACTTCCTTTTCCATTAGTACCGCAAACCTGAATACATTTTATATCGTCTTGAGGATTTCCTAATTTTGTGCAAAGGTTTTTTATACGATCTAAGCTTAGATCAATTTCTTTAGGATGCAGCTTTTGTAAACGAGCTAAAATCTTCTGAAGTTTCATCTAAATTTGAGCTTATATCAGAATTTTCTTTTAATAATATTGATAAAAGAGTTCCTATTTTTTTATTAAGATCTTTTCTCTCAACAATTAGATCTACAAATCCACATTTTTGAACATATTCACTTGTTTGAAAATTTTCTGGAAGATCTTCTTTTACTGTTGCTTGTATTACCCTTTTTCCTGCAAAAGCAATTAAAGCCCCAGGTTCTGCTATGGATAAATCACCAAGCATCGCAAAAGAGGCAGTAATACCACCTGCAGTTGGATCAGTAAAACATATTATGTATGGTAAATTATTTTTCTTTAATTCATTAACTGCCAAAGTAGTTCTAGTCATTTGAGAAAGAGCTATCGGTGATTCAAACATTCTTTGTCCACCTCCGCATGGAAAAAAAATAAAAGGTGTTTTATTGTCTATTGAATGTTGTATTCCAAAAATTATAGCCTCACCCTCAGCGGCTCCTACTGAACCACCTATAAAGCCAAAGTCTATTGCACCGACGGTAACTTCAATCTTATTTATTTTACCTTTAGCAATAAGAACAGCAGTTTTTTGTCCTGTTTTTTTTCTAGCCTCTTTTAATCTTTCTTTATAAGTTTTTGAGTCTTTCCATTCCAAAGGATCATCAAGTGGTATTGGTGTATTTAAAACTTCGTAATTGTTTTTTCCAAAAAATATATCAAATCTTTGTCTGCAGGTAATTCTATGATGCTTTCCACATGCGTTACAAACCCATAAATTTTCTTCTAAATCTTTTTTTAATATTGGACCTTTACAACAAGACGTCCAATCACTATTTTCAATATCTTCTTTTGTTGGTCTTACTTTTAATAATTTTTTTATTTTTTCACCAAAATTAAGTGTTTTTTTTATCCAATTCATATCATTTTTGCTTTTAATTTTTTTACCATATTACTTACATTTATGACAGGATTTTGTCTTTTTTTTATACTTTCTGTTATTTTTTTGCATAAAGCACTTCCGACGACTAAGCCATCAGACTTTTTTAGGTTGGAGATATTTTTTTCAGTAATTCCAAATCCAATAACACAATTTTTATTTTTATTAATTTTTTTAATTTTTTTATAATTTTTCATAATTTGATTTGGTGAAACTTTTAATTTTCCGCCGGTAGTTGAAAGCATGCTTATATAGTAAATCATATTATGTGAATCTTTTATAATTTTTTTCATTCTTTTAAATGAAGTAGTTGGAGAAATTAGTTGTACAAAATCTATTGAATTTTTTTTACATTTTTTAGCAAATTTTTTATTTTCTGGATAAGGTAGATCAACAACTATTATTCCATTTACTCCTGATTTTTTACATTTTTTAATAAATTGATTTTCACCTAGTTGAAAAATTATGTTATAATATCCCATTAAAATTATTGGTTTAGATTTTTTGCTATTTTTAAATTTTTTAATTATTTGAAACACATCATTAATTTTAATTCCATTTTTTAAAGCTCGATATGAACTAGTTTGTATTTGTCCACCATCAGCTATTGGAGTGTTATGAGGAAAACCAACTTCACAAATATCAACATTTTTTGAAATTGATTTTAAAATATCTAATGATTTTTTTTTAGTATTATCCCCCGCAACAGTATATGTAAGCAAGGCTGGTCTTTTTTCTTTTTTTGCATTTTTAAATGCTAAACTGATTTGTGAGAAAGTCATATTTTCCCTAATCTTTTTTTTAAAATATCCCTATCTTTTTTTGCATCTCCACAAGAGTTAACAATTATAATTACATTTTTATTTAATTTTGGAGCTATTCTTATTGCCTCAGCAAATGCATGGCTTGGCTCTAAGCTTGGGTTTAATTTTTCATATTTTTTTATCATTCTGTATGCTTCGAGAGCATCTTCATCAGTTGCAAAAGTGTATCTTGCTCTTTTGCTATCTTTTAAGAAACAGTGAATTGGACTAACACCAGGATAGTCTAATCCAGCACTAATTGACTCAGTTTTATTAATTTGACCTTCCTTATTTTGACATACATACGAAGCTGCACCATGTAAAATACCTAATTTGGCGCCTCTACTTAAGGGGGCAGCATGTAGTTTAGATTTTTTAGGACCTCCTGCTTCAACACCAATTAGTTCAATTTGATTCTTACTAAAATCAATAAATTCACTCCAAAAACCATATGCAGAACTTCCACCCCCAACACAATTAATTAATTTTATTTTTTTTGGAATTTTTTTAAATTTTAATTTAATTTGAGTTTTAAGCTCCCTAGATATTTGAGCAGTGCTCCAGCCACATATTTTTACAAATATGTTTGGACCAACTGTAGATCCTACACACATGTGTGTTGTATCGCAATTTGAAACCCAATATCTCATACATTCGCTTACTGCATCTACCAAAGTTTGACTTCCAGTATAAACTGGAACTATTTCGGCACCATTTTTTCTCATTGCATCACAATTTGGTTTCTGTCTTTTAATATCCTTTAAACCCATGAATATTTTACATTTTAAGCCAAATTTTTTTGCTGCCATGCTAAGCATCTTTCCCGCATATCCTGCACCTGTATCACCTACTACAAATTTTTTTCCAGCTTTTTTTGCTATCAAACAATGTACGGTAGCATTATAAATTTTGTGAGCACCTCCATTAGCATCAGAAACAACTTTAGCCCAAATTTGAGCTCCATTTAGTTTTTTAGTTAGTTTTTCTAATTTTACAAATCTTGTAGGAGATCCGATCCAATTTTTAAAATATTTGTCTCTTTCTTTTATAAAATTTTTATCTTTTCTTAATTTTTCAAACAATACCTCTAGATCTTCTAAAGGTTTTTTTAAAGTTTCAGGTATAAAGTTTCCTCCAAATTTTCCTCCCCAGAATCCATTTTTGTCATGTTGATCAATTAAAGGGATTTTTTTTTTAATTTTTATCATTTAATTTTTTTAAATTTTTCAAAAACTTATTTATTTTTTTAAAATCTTTTTTACCCGATGTTTCTAAACTTCCAGATATATCAATAATATCTGTTATTTTTGCATAATTATCAAGTTTCTCATTATATTTTATATTTCCAGCCAACATTTTTTTTATCGTGTTAGGTAAATTTTTTATTAATAAGTGATCGAAGCTCATAGATTTTTCGTAACCTTTACTATCAAATAAAATAATATCTGAAATATTGATATATTTATTATATTTTTTAACGTCAAATTTATTTTCAATAGTTAGTGCAGTTATTATTTTTTTTTTATATTTTTTTTTTATATTTTTTGTTTGTTTTGGACTAACATTATACAACTGATAGTAATCAAAATTGAGGAGTTTTATTTTTTCTAAAAAATTTTTATTTGGTTTTACTAATACAGCAACAAAATTAGTATTTTTTTTATTTGTGTTAATTAATTTTTCTAAATATTTAAACTTAATATATCTTTTTGATTTTTTGTAATTACATATAAATCCAATAAATTTTGGTGGATAATTATGATTAATAATATAATTTAAAGTTTTTTGATCTTTAATCCCACAAATTTTTGCTTTCATTATTTGTCAAGATGATTAATTAAATTTTTTATATTATTTTTGATATTTCCTTTAGTAATAGATCTTCCAATCACTAACCAGTCGCTCTTTTTTTTAAATATCGCCTCTCTGGGTGTCATTACTCTTTTTTGGTCATGAGAATTTTTAGTCAATCTTATTCCTGGTGTAATTATTTCCTTTTTAAATATTTTTTTAATATATTCAATTTCATGAGCACTACATATTAAAGCATCTAAATTAGCTTTACGTGCTAGCTTACTTTGGTGAATAACTAGTTTTTTAACAGATTTTTCGAAACCAATTTCTCTTAAATCTTTATTGTCCAAGGAAGTTAAGGTTGTTACTCCAGCAATTTTAATTTTATCAGAAACTTTTTTTACTGCTTTTAAAGCTTTTAAGCCAGAGCTAATATGAACTGTGAGATAATCAATTTTTAGATCTTTTAATGCGTTAACAGCAGATTTCATAGTGTTGGGAATATCATTTAGTTTAAGATCTAGAAAAATAATTTTTTTTTTTAATTTAGAAATAAAAACTCTTCCTTTTTTAGAGTTGATAAATTCTAAACCAAACTTATATCCAATTTTAAGTTTTTTTGTTTGAGTTTCTTTTATAATTTTTTTAACTCTATCTATATTGTTTGTATCACAAGCTATAAAAATTTTTTTTTTAATCATTTTTATTATTTATTTTATGAAATAATTCCTTAGCCATTTTAAAATGTATAGTTTTTTTTTCAGGAGTATTTATTTTTTCACCTGTTTTAGGATTTTTAGAAATTCTTGCTTTTTGGAGATGTGTTGACCACATACCAAAACCTCTTAGTTCAACTCTATTACCTTTTTTTAGAGAATATTTTATCTCTTCTAGAATAATATTAAAAAATTTTTCTAAATCTTTTTTTAAAAAATTTGGGTAGTTTTCAAAGATTTTTTTAAGAAGCTTTGATTTTACAATGGCCAATTTAGCTTAATCTTTCTTTTTTTTATCTGTTTTTTTTAATTTATCTGATAATGATGAAAATGGAAGGTTTTTTCCTGATAAAGGAGAGCTAAATTTCGTTACAGCTTCTTTATTTTGAAGCTCTTCAAGCAATTTAATACTCAATGACACTTTTCTTTTTGTGACATCTAATTCAGAAATAGCAGCATCTATTCTTTCTCCACCAACAAAACGAGAGGTTCTTGCGTCAGCTGCATTTATGGCAATTTGAGATTTTTTAATTTGTAGTTTAATTTTGCTTCCTTCAGGCTGTACTAATAATGCTTTAGAATCTGAATTAATAACTTTTACAGTGACAGTTTCATTTATTTTTTTATTTTTAAACCAATCGAAAGGATCATTTTCTGTTTGTTTAAGTCCAACCCTAACTTTTTGTTGGTCTGCTTTTATTTCTAGTATTTTAACTTTTAATTTATCACCTTTTTTATATTTTTTTAATTCATCTTCTTGGTTTTTTTCATAAGTTAAATCATTAGCATGTAAGAAACCGTCAATATCAAAACCTTCAATTTTTATGTAAATGGCATAATCATTTATACTACTTATTATACCCTCAACTATACTTCCAATCTCATGTTGTTTCTCAAGTTTTATATATGGATTTTCTTGTGTTAATCTATGAGAGATTGAAACTCTTCTTTTTTCTTTATCAATTTCAGTAATTACACATGATACTTCATCGCCAATTTTAAAAATTTTTTTTGCAGACGGGTTTTTTTTAGTCCAACTTAGTTCACTAGAATGCAGCAGTGTCGTTAATCCAGGTTCTAGTTCGCAGAAAGCTCCAAAATCCATCAACTTGACAACCTTAACTTTATACTCTTTATTTAATTCGTAATTTGAAATGTGTTCAAATGGATCGGGAGATAGCTGTTTTATTGAACAGCCAACTTGTTGTTTTTCTTTATCTACAGTAATAACTTTTAAATCGTGTTTTTCACCTATATTAAAAATTTCTTCAGGATGATTAACTCTTGAATAACTTATTTCTTGTAAATGTACTAAAACATCCAATTCAGAATTTACATCGAAGAAGCATCCAAAACTAGAATATCCTTTTACAACAGCATTTTTAATTATATCTCCAACTTTATATTTTTCTATAATTTTAGCTTTATCTTCTTTTTTGAACGAAGAAATAATTTGTCTTCGTGATACACAAGCATTTCCTCTTATCTTATCAAGTTTTATTAATGCAAATTTTTGAGGTTCATTCATTAAATGTGAAATATCTTTTAAAGGTTTATCTGAGATCTGAGATCCGGGGACAAAACATTAAAGATCCCGTCTCTACATGCTCAACTATAACGCCGCCTTTACATTTTGAAGTTATCTTACCCATGATAGGTTGATTTTTTTCATAGGCTTCAACGAGTTGGTCCCATCCTTTAATTTTAAGTGCTTTGGTAGCAGAAACAACAACATCTCCATTTTTGTCTTCAATTCTTTCAAGTAAAACTGAAACTTTACTTCCCAACTTTACACTTTCCATTATACCTATTGATTTAAGTTCATTAATATCAACAACTGGTTCTGATTTTAGACCTTCAATAAATAAAAAAATAAATTTTTCAGTTATTTTGGTAACTTTTCCTTCAATAATTTTACCTTCTGCTAAATTTTTTATTTTTGATAGCTGACTATTCAACAATTCTTGAAATTCTTTTGATGCTGAAGTCTTTAAAGAATTATATATTTCCATTAATTTTTATTTTTTCCTCTATAATTTTTTTAATTTTAAAAAAACATGCACTTTTAGTTAAATTTGAAGTATTAATCAAGACTGAATCCTTGGTTTTTTTAAGAGGAGATATACGCCTATTATAGTCATTATTATCACGTTTTTTAATACTTTTTAAAACTTCTTTATAGCTTATTTTTTTTTGAAGTTTTTTTAGTTCTTTATATCTTCTTAAAGCTCTTATTTTAATATTTGCAGTTATAAAAAATTTAAATTCTGCGTTAGGTATAATTTTGTAAGTAATATCTCTTCCATCCAAACAAGATCCATTATATTTTTTTGGAAAATTGTAAGCACATTTAATTTGAAAATTATGTACCAATTTTCGTATTCCTTTATCTTTTGCAATTTCAGATGCAATTATCCCAATTTTGTCATTTAGCAGTTGTTTATTTTCCAAGTGGACAATTTTAAGTTTATTCATTTTTTTTTTTATTAGAGAATATTTAAAATTTTTTTTATTTTTAAATTTTAAAAAAGCTATCATTCTATAAATTTTACCCGTATCCAAATATAAGAGGTTAAAATGTTTTGATATTTTTTTAGCAATAGTGCCAGCACCAGCTGCTGCTGGTGAGTCAATTGCTATTTTTATTTTTTTTTTTATTTTCAATTAATTTTTGCTCCAAGTTTTGATATAATTTTTAAAAAAGAAGGAAAAGAAGTTTTTACAGATTCAGGGTTGTAGATTTTCCAAGTACCACCTAAAGATAGTGCTGATATAACTGTCATCATAAAAACCCTATGATCTTTCAGAAAGTTTTTTATTACATAATTTTTGTTTAATTTAAGATTAGGATTTCCATATATTTTTATTGAATTTTTACTTGAAAATACTTTTATTCCAATCATATTTAAAATTTTTGATCCAATTCTTAATCTTGGACTTTCTTTTTGATTTAGTTCAGTTAGTTTTTTAAAGTAAGAAACCCCTTTTGCTTTTGCTGCAGCTAAAAAAATTATTAAAAATTCGTCAATAGCACTACTATTTAAATTGCTTGGACAATTTATTCCTTTTAAATTATTTACACTTTTTACAAAAATATCTGCAGTTTTTTCATTATTTATTTTTTTTTATATTAAGTAATTTTATTTTAGCTCCCATTTTATTTAAAATTTTAATAACACCTAATCTTGAAGGATTAATATTAATTTTCTTAATTATAAGTTTAGAATTTTTTGATAATAATGTTAAAACTATAAAAAAAGCACTTGAACTAATATCACCTTGGTATAGTTAAGTTGAAACTATTTATAGATTTAGGTTTTATAATTTTAATGGTATCATAATTTTTTTTCCTTTTAATTTTTATTGGTATTTTTAAATTTTCAAATAGCAATTCAGTGTGATCTCTTGATTTTTTTGCACTTATTGTAGTTTCTCCATGTATGTTTAGAGCAGCTAACATGACACAACTTTTACATTGTGCGGAACCTCGATTTTCAATATATTTTATTGGTCTTAAATATGTGCTTCCCTTAATGAAAATAGGAAGTTTACTTTTGTTTTCTGGATAAAAGTTAACACCCATATTTTTTAAAGGTTTTATTACTCTTGAAAAATCCCTTTTAGATAAACTTTTATCACCAATCATTTTTATTTTGTGTGGAGATTTTATTAACAAAGGCAATAGTAATCTGCCAAGTGTTCCTGAATTACCAGCATTGAGTGTGAGATTTTTTTTAAATAAAAAACCATTAATACCCCTACCTTCAATTTGACAAAATTTTTTTGATAATTTTATTTTTATACCTAATTTTTTTAAGCATTTTAGTGTATTAAGTGTATCTTCTGATTTAAGTAAATTAAAAGCTTTAGAAGTTCCTATTGCCTGTGAAGCCAATAGAGCCCACCTTATTGATAAACTTTTGTCTCCATCGACTTGTATTGTTTTATTAAAACTATTTATTTTTTTATTTATTATTATAAATTTTGAGCTCATTTTAAATTAATTAATTTTGAATGTTTCGCCAAAATAAGCACTTTGAGCTATAGGGTTGTTTATTAATTCTTTTGGAGTTCCTTGAGCAATAATTTTGCAATTAGACAATATCATTGCAACATCAACGCAAGAAAGTAAATCACGAGCTTGATGGTCACATATAATGATTCCAATTCTATCTTCAGTTTGCAGACTAACAATAATTTTTTGCAACATCTGAATTGTAAGAACATCAAGAGCGGCAAAGCATTCATCCAAAAGTAATATTTTTGGCTCTCCAAGTAAAGCAAGAGCTATAACTAATTTTTTTTTTTGCCCTCCTGATAAAAGAGAAGCATTAATATTTTTAATATAGTCTAATTCAAATTTAGAAATCAAATATTCAATTTTAGTATTTTGCTCTCTAACATCTTTAATTAAAATTTGTGCAACTGCTTTAAGATTTTCATATGTTGTAAGATCAGAAAAATATCCTCCATATTGAGGAACATAACCAATATTAAACATTCTTGTTCTTAGATATATAGGATAATTGGTTGCATTTTTTGTGCCAAAATTAATAGTTCCAAAGTCAGGTTTTAAAACACCCATAATCAAATTAAATATTGTTGATTTACCAGCTCCATTTGGTCCCAACAGACCTAATATTTCTCCAGAATTAATTTTAAAAGAAATATTATCTAAAATTTTTCTTTGGCCGAATGCTATAGATATATTTTTTAATTCCAATAAAGGATTTACTTTTTTAAATGATTTAATTCTAAATTTTTTAATTATTCCCATTTAGTTTTTTACTAATCCTTTAATTTTATTATTTTGATCTAACATATAAATCTTAGACGTCTTTGTTAATAAATCATACTCAATTACATCCGCAGTCATTTTATTATCTTTGTCATAATAGTTTATATTATCAGAAATTTTAATTTTTTTTTTTATATAGTCTAAATAAACATTACTACTAGTAAGATTATGATTTTTAAATTTTAATTCTACACTTTCATAAAAATGGGTATTAAGATTAGATTTATTATATTTTGCAAAATCTGAATACAAATTTATAACTCCAGAATTTTTTATTTTGATAATTGCTCTTACTTTTTTTAAATATAAAATATTTACATCCTCTTTATCAATTATTCCTGTTTCTGAAAATATTTTATAAATATTACCATTTTCATCAGTTGAATTATAATTTAAATCTTGAATTATATTAGTATCTTTTTCTTTAATAATGTTTTCATCAATTTTATTTAAAAGATTCTCTTCTTTTTTTTTTTCTTCATATAAAAAAAATCTATATGAAAAAAAAATTATAATTATAATAAGTAATAAAATTCCAGTTTGTATTAAAAGTGGTTTATTCATCTAGTTTATATTCGCACTAAGAATACTGTGTATATGTAATACACCTATAGTTTTTCTTATTTTATTGTTTTTATGTACACATAAACTGGTGATCTTTTTGTCAGACATTATAGAAAGACTTTTTGCCGCCAATATATCTTTGTCGACACTTATTGGGTTTTTTGTCATTATATTTTTAACTAATAAATTTATTAAATTATTATTTTTTTGATTTGACCTTCTAATTTGTCCATCAGTTATTATACCTGTAGTTAGTTTTTTTTTATTAATTACAACTAACATTCCAAGTTTTTTTCTTGTTATAAGATTTAATGCTTTTTTCATATTTGAATTCTCATAAATGAACGGAATTCCATTTCCTGATATCATAATATCTTCAACAGTTTTGAGTTTAGCTCCCAAGGTTCCACTTGGGTGAAATTCTTTAAAATTTTTCTTGCTGAATCTTTTTTTATTTAGAGAGGCTACCGCCAAACAATCCCCAATTGCTAATTGCTCACAAGTACTACTTGTTGGAACTATTTCTAAACCAGCTTCTTTAACTTCAGGAATAAATAATTTTATATCAGATGCTTTATATAAAATTGAATTTTTTTTTGAAACAATTCCTATTAAAATAATTTTATTTCTATTTGCATATTGTATAACAGGTTTGAGCTCTTCTGTTTCTCCAGAATTACTAATTAAAATTAAAATATCTTTTTTAGATATGCTTCCAAGATCGCCATGAGAACAATCGCTAGCAGAAAGCGCAAATGAAGGACAACCAACAGAAGATAATGTTGCTGCTATCTTAGATGCTATTAAATAGCTTTTTCCTACTCCGCATAATATAGTTTTTGATTGACATTTCACTATTGCATTAACTGCTTGGTCAAATGAATTGTTAATAGAATTTTTTAATTTTTTTAAAGCTTGAATTTCAAGATTGATTACATCCTTAGCTATTTTTTTATAATTAATTTTTTTCATACAAAAAATTTTAGTGTTCAAATGTTGATATCTTATATCCTGATATTTCCATATCTACTAATATTGGTAAAACTTTCATACATTTTTCGAAAAGATCAATTCTTTTTTCTCTAACAAGCATTTTGATAAGTTTGTCTTTTATTTCAAATAAGTATTGAGTATCTTGTGCGGCATAATTAATTTGTTTTTCAGATAAATTTGGATCACCCCAATCACTTTGCTGTTCTTTTTTAGATATATCTTTGCCGCAAAGTTCTTTAACTAAATCTTTATAACCATGGTAACTTGATGCAGTTCTTGCAATCTTTGAACAAAGTTTTGTGCAAAATATATTTTTTGGTTGAACTTTTAGATGGTACTTTAGCCACAATAAATCCTGTCTTGCATAATGCATAATAAATTGAATTGAGGGATTGGATAAAATATTAATTAAATTAGGAGCTTTGTAATTTTCTCTATTTAATTTAATTAAATAAAATTCTTTTGATTTGAGTCCTAGCTGTATTAAAGTTAGAGGGTCTCTACCCACGACTAAGCCAAGAGCTTCACAATCGAGACCTATAACCTTTTCATTAGATAAATCGATATCTGAAGGAAGGTCATTTTCGAAAATTTTGATGTTATTCATTTTTAGTTTATATATATAAAGACAAAACAATATTGTCTATTTTTTGATAAATGATAACAAAAAAAGTACTAATCTTTGGAGCAAGTGGCCAAATTGGCAGGTATTGTATAAGGCGTTTGGTCCGTAATAATTATAAAGTTATAGCAGTAACTAGAAATACTCATCAAAAAGGTTATATTTTAAAAACTCAAGCACCTATAGGTTATCTGGATATTGAACAAACTAGTATTTTGGATGAAGAGAGGATAAATCAGTTATTATCCAATGCAGATGTATGTGTAAATTTAGTCGGTATCCTGCACGAAACAGGAAAAAATAATACATTTAATAAAATACACACAGAATTTCCTGATAGAATTTCAAAAATTTGTAAAAAAAAAAATATACATTTAATTCATGTTTCAGCATTAGCTTTAGATAAAGCAAAAAATTCTAAATATGCTCAAAGTAAAATAAACGGCGAAATAAAAATAAGAGAAAATTTTGATAGAGCTACGATCATAAAGCCATCAATTGTTTTTTCTGTAGATGACAAACTATCTACAAGATTTATGAGTTTATTAAGTTTGTTACCTATTTTCCCTTTATACTATAATGGAGAAACAAAATTTACACCAATACATGCTATTGATGTAGCTGAATTAATATTTAATGTAATATCAAAAGAGATAGTTTCAAAAGATATAGAAGCTATTGGTCCAGAAATTTTAACTTTTAGAGAAATAATTGAAGTATTATCAAAATCTATAAAAAAAAAAAGATTGCTTATTCCAATACCATTATTTTTAGCAAAAATTTCAGCAATATTTTTTCAGTTATTTCCAAATCCGTTATTGACTCTAGATCAACTTCGTTTATTAAAATATGATAGTATTCAGTCAGAAAATGGAATAACAAATTTTGATATAGGATGTCCTAGTAAATTACATTTTAAAGATTCAGTTTTAAAATATAGTTTTAATTATGCTGAAGGAGGTCAGTTTTCAGTTGAAAAAAATGAAAAAAAATAATTTTATATGATTGCTTATTTTGTTTATATTAGCGTAGCTTTAATACTTTTATTTGTTATTTATATAGCTATAAAAGCAATTAGTAGAGGTATCAAGGCAAAAAAAAATAAGTAAAAATACTTAATGGAAAATGATACCTTCTATTGAGCAATTTTTAAATGTTAAAGATTTAAATAAATTAATAATATTTTGGGGATGACTTTAAATAATTAAAAATTAAGCAGATTTAATTTTTTTACTAATATATTTTGGGACTTCATCATTACTTTTTTCAATTATATCTTCCTTCTTAGTTTTTGGCTGGAATGCATAGAGTAAGTGTAATTTACAATATGAAAAATCTTTTAGTGAGGTTCTTCCACAAAAATAAAAAGAACTTTCATCTGGATGCCCTATTGGCCATTTACATGAGTTATCGTTAAGTTCTTCTAGTTGTTTTGGATTTTCGGGTTCAAAATTTTTTTCAATTAATAATGATTTAAATTTAGATTTAGAAATTTTTTTTCTTCTTTTATCATCTTTTTCCAAATCTTCTGTTTGCTTATATTTATTACTAAAATCTTCAGAATATGTTTTACTTTTGATTTTTGCAGATAGATTTAATCTATGAGCTTTTCCAATTACAGCGTTTCTGCTAATTCCACCAATTATTTCAGCAATTTGACTTGCCGTTTTACCTTTGCCCCACAGCTCTTTTAATTTATTAACCTTTTCTTCTGTCCAACTCATTTATAACTATATATTGTGGTTATTTAATTTACTTATACAATATACATACACATTTTAAGAAATAAAAAACAAGTATTAATTTTGTTTTTTTAACAAAATTAAAAAAAAAAAGATAAACATTATTACTTATGGTTGAATTACAAAAAAAATACAAAATTGGTGTACGTCAATTTGGTTTAATAAATTATATTGGCCTAATTGCACTTTATTATAGAGAATGTAGTAGATTTTTTGTTGTTTGGGCGCAAACACTTCTATCACCACTTGTATCAAGTTTATTATTTTTATCTGTATTAACTCTAGCTTTAGGAAATGAAAGAGGTGATGTTTTGGGTTATTCTTTTGTAACTTTTTTAGCTCCTGGGTTGATAATTCAATCTATGATACTTCAAAGTTTTTCACATTCCGTGAGTTCTTTAATGATTTCTAAAATGCAGGGAAATATAGTTGATATTTTATATGCTCCACTTTCAGCTTTTGAAGTGTCTTTTGCAATAATTTTTGCAGCTGTAACGAGAAGTTTGATTATAGGTATTATCTCGGCAATTGTATTTTTATTTATAGTAGAAATGCCAATTAAAAATTTATTTTATATTTTTTATGCGACTTTTTTTGGCTCTTTTTTTATTGGTAGTCTTGGGTTTGTTACAGGTTTATGGGCTACAAAATTTGATCATACTGCTACAGTTACTAATTTTATTATTCAGCCTTTGAGTTTTCTTTCAGGTGTATTTTATACAGTAGATAGATTGCCATTATTCTTTCAAACAGTAAGTAGTGTAAATCCTTTTTTTCACATAATAAATATTTTTAGGTATGGTTTCCTAGGAGTCTCTGACGGGCCTTTGTTTTTTGGATTAATTTATTTACCAATACTTGCTTTATTAGGTTGGTTTATAGCATTTTTTTTATATAAAAAAGGATATAAAATTAAATCATAAACATGTCCGCTTTAGCTAAAAATTACAACAGAAGAAAAATTGCTTTTAAAAATGGCAAAGGAAGCTTTTTATATTCAACCAACGGTAAAAAATATTTAGATTTTGTTCAAGGTATAGCTGTAAATTCCTTGGGCCACTCAAATCCATATTTAATTAAAGAAATGTATAAACAAGCTAAAAAAATTTGGCATGTTTCAAATGCATTTATAATTCCTGAAGGAGAGATACTTGCTAAAAGACTTACAAAAAAAACTTTTGCTGATAGTGTTATTTTTCAGAACTCTGGAGCAGAAGCAATTGAAGCATCAATAAAAGTGGCAAGAAGATATTTTTACTCAATTGGTCAAGCAAAAAAGAATAGAATTTTATGTATCAAAAATTCTTTTCATGGCAGAACAATTGCTGCAATTAATGCTAGTGGCAGTAAAAAAATGCAAGAAGGTTTTGGTCCAAAGGTAGATGGATTTGATCATTTTAAATTTGGTGATCATAAGTCATTAAAAAAGGCAATTAATAGTAAAACCGCAGCTATAATGGTCGAGACAGTGATGGGAGAAGGTGGAATTAAAGTAATACCAGACTGGTGTTTAAGAGAGTTAAGAAAAATTTGTAATAAAAAAAAAATTTTATTAATTTTAGATGAGGTTCAATGTGGAATTGGAAGAACTGGGAAGTTTTTTGCATTTGAGCATGCAAAAGTTAAACCAGATATAGTGCCAATTGCTAAAGGAATAGGTGGAGGATTTCCACTTGGTGCTGTTTTAATGACAAAAAAAGTTGCTTCTGGAATGGTTCCAGGTACTCATGGAACTACAAATGGAGGTAACCCATTAGCAATGAGTGTAGGTAATGCTGTATTAGATCAAATTTTTAAAAAAGGATTTCTTAAAAATGTACATAAGATATCTAAATATTTTTTTAATGAATTAAACCAAATTAAAATTGATTATCCCAAATTAATTAAAGAAGTAAGAGGAATGGGTTTATTAATTGGTTTGCAACTTTTTAATGATCCATTAAAATTTATTAAAAAACTCCAAGATAATAAATTACTTACAATAAGATCAGGGGAAAATACTATAAGAATTTTACCTCCTCTTAACGTTAAGAAGTCAGAAATAGATATTGCAATAAAAATTATTAAAAAAGTTTGTAAAGAATTTTAATTATAATAATGAAGCATTTTATTAATATAAAAGATATCTCTAACAAAGATTTAAAAAAAATAATTTTAGATGCGAAAAGAAGAAAGATAAAAAGAAAAAGTCTTAACACTCTTGATGCAGATAAAGATTCACCACTTAAAGGCAAACTATTAATTCAAATGTTTGAAAAATCAAGTTTAAGAACAAGATTAAGTTTTTATATTGCGATTAAACAACTTAATGGAGGAGCACTTACCTTACGTTCTGATGAGCTTCATTTAAGTAAAGGAGGTGAAAGTTTGTCCGATATGGCAAAAATTATATCTACTTTTGGAAATGCTTTTATGCTTAGAACGGATAGTGAGCAAAAATTAGAAGTATTAAAAAAACATATGACTATTCCATTAATTAATGGTTTATCTCCAAAATCGCATCCAACTCAGGTTTTGTCAGATGTTTTTACTATTGAAGAGATTAAAAAAAAACCTATTTCAAAATTACAAATTTGTTGGATTGGAGATTCAAATAATGTTCTTAATAGTTTAATTGAAGCTTCAGTAAAATTTTCATTTAAGTTAAATATTGGCTGTCCGAAAAAATATGAACCAAATAAAATTGTATTAAGTTGGGCAAAAAAAAATAAAGGCAATATTAAGATATTTTATGATAGTAAAAAAGCAGCGAAAGGAAGTGATGTAATTTTTACTGATAAAGTTATATCAATGAATGATGAAGTTAATAAAATAAAAAAAATAAAAGATTTTAAAAACTTTAAAGTAACCTCAGAAGTTATGAATTGTGCAAAAAAGGATGCAATTTTTCTTCACTGTTTACCAAGAGGATCTGAAGTATCAAATAGTGTTTTTTTAGGAAAGCAGAGTAAAGTTTTTCAACAGGCGCTTAATAGAATTTATGTTCAAAAAAGCATTTTATTATATTGCTTTAAAAAATTAAGGTAATTGTTTTGGACTATCACCGTTTTGGTTTAAATATAAAATTACTGAAGCTCTATCTTTTTCTTTTTTAAGTCCTGCAAATCCCATTTTATTTCCTTTGATCCAAGTAGATGGTTTAATTAAGAAACCATTCATTTCTTCCCAACTCCAATTTTTTTTATAACCAGATAAAGCTTTTGAATATTTATAATCAGTTATTGATCCCACTGGTCTAAACATTACATTCCAAAGTTTTGGGCCGATCTTATTTTTTCCACCTTGATTAATGCTATGGCAAGCAGCACATTTTTTAAAAACTTTTTTACCATGCTCAACATCGCCCATTGCTAGTAAAGCAACAATATCAACTTGGCTTTCAGAACTAGCTTGAGTTGCTGTAGCCCCTTCGACATTAATTTCAACTTTATAACCATCAATATCTGGCTTTTTAACTTCAAAAACTAGATCGGAGATTTTCCCAACTCCAAATACCACTAAAACTACTAATAAAACAGCTGTAATTATTTTATTTATTTCGAATGAATCCATTTCAATTATAATTATTTTGGACGTATAACATAATAATTAGAAAATTACTTTATTTTTAGACTGTAAATTTGCGTCTGTTGGACGCACAATTAGCTTAGGAATAATTCAATAATGCCAAAAACAATAATTTTAATTCCGTCAAGAATGTCAGCTTCAAGGCTACCAGGTAAACCACTATTAAGAATAAATGACTTACCTATTATTTCCCATGTAGTTAGTAAGGCAGAAAAAAGTAATATTGGCAGAGTTATAGTTTGCACAGAAGATGAAGAAATTTTAAAAGAAGTTAAAAATAATGGTGGAGAAGCTATTTTAACTAGCAGCAATCATAAATCTGGTAGTGATCGTATATTTGAAGCCTTTAAAAAATTAAAAATTAATAATATTGATTATATTTTAAATTTACAAGGCGATGAACCTAATATAGATGAAAATGATATAATAAATTTAAACAAATTTATGATTCAAAAAAATTCTGATATTGGAACATTAGCTACAAAAATTAAAGATACTTCGATTCTTTCAGATGAAAATGTTGTTAAAGTAGTTTTAAAAGAAAAACTTTCAGGAGAGAATTTTCCTTTTGCATTAAATTTTTCGAGAAAAGACTTATCAAAAAAATATGGAAATATTTATCATCATATTGGGATTTATATTTATAAAGTAAATGTTTTAGAAAAGTTTGTAAATTTTGATCAAACAAAAAATGAAGTAGAAAATAGATTAGAACAATTAAGGGCATTAGATAATAATATTAAAATTAATGTAGGTTTGGCAAAATCTTCACCTATTGGTATAGACACTATGGAAGATTATCTGGCCTTAAAAAAAATTATGGAATATAAATCATAAAATGAAAATACTTTATCAAGGCTCTCCAGGTGCCTACTCTCATTTGGCTGCTAAAGAGTTATACCCAGATGCAGAAATTATATCTTGTAAAACTTTTGATGAATGTTTCATAAAAGCTGAAGAAGATAAAAATACTAGAATTATTATACCTGAATCAAATAGAATTACAGGAAATATAGGAATAGAATATTTAATTTTTAAACACCGTTTAAATATATATGCTGAGCATTTTTATATGGTGGAGCACAATTTATTAGGCATGCCAGGTACAAAATTAAAAGATATTAAGAATGTATATTCTCATGGGCAAGCTTTATCTCAATGTTCTGAATTTATTAAAAAAAATAATATTAATGAAAATGTTCGAGCAGATACAGCAGGATCCGCAGCCTTAATATCTAATAATAAAAATAAAAATGATGCAGCAATTGCTTCGAAATTAAGTGCTGAAATTTATAAACTAGATGTAATTGCTTCTAATATTGAGAATGAAAAAGGTAATGTTACACGTTTTTTAATAATGGGTAAAAATGTATTTCAGCCTGAATTTCTAAAAGGTAATTATATAACTTCTTTTTTGTTTAAGTTAAAAAGCAAACCAGCAGCTTTATATCAGTCATTAGGAGGGTTCGCTATTAATGGTGTTAATTTAACTAAATTACAAAGCTATCCAGAGAAAAATTCATTTTCTTCTTATTTTTTTCTTTGCGATTTAGATGGGCACATTGAAGATCCAAAAGTCAAAAAATCTTTAGAAGAACTAGGTTTGCATTGTGAAGATTTTCACGTCCTAGGTGTTTTTCAGGCTGATAAATTTCGTAATAATTAATTTATTTAAATACTTTTATTGTAGAATAGAAATCATTACTGCTATAATACGTTTGGAGGCTAGAGGTGAATACTGCTTGAACCCGACCAGATCTTAACGGAAGCAGTCGTAAAGACAGTTTTTCAGGTTCTAGTCTCCTTATACTATTATATTAAATGACAACAAATTCAAAAGTATTAGCTCTAAAGTATAGACCAATAGTCTTTGAAGATTTAATTGGTCAGGAGATAATAAGTGATACGATTGTAAACTCAATTAAAGGTAACAAAGTTCCTAATGCTTATCTTTTTACCGGTATAAGAGGAGTCGGCAAAACAACTATAGCAAGATTAGTTGCAAAAGCACTTAATTGTTTAAATGGAATAGAAAATATTTGTAAAGAAAAGCTTTGTAAAAATTGTGAGTCAATTTCAAATTCTAATCATATTGATGTTTTGGAGATGGATGCTGCTAGCAAAACAGGGGTAGACGATGTTAGAGATTTAATTGAATTTTCTAGATATGGTCCAGCAATATCTAAATATAAAATTTTTATAATCGATGAAGTTCACATGCTTAGCAAACAGGCCTTTAATGCATTACTTAAAACATTAGAAGAGCCTCCTCAATATGATAGTGGAGGAGGTTTAAAATTTATATTTGCAACAACAGAAGTTAAAAAAATTCCAATTACAGTATTATCTAGATGTCAGAGATTTGATCTTTCTAGAGTTAGGTCAGTAGAGTTATTTAATTATATTAAAAAAATTAAAGATAGGGAGAATGGAAATATTGCTGATGAAGCTTTAAAGTTAATTGTAAAAATATCAGAAGGATCAGTAAGAGATGCTCTTTCTTTGCTAGATAGAGCAATTTTATCAACTGAAAAAAATTTTGAACTAGATTTATCAGGAGCACAAAAAATATTTGGATATTTTGATAAATCGCAATTAATTGATCTTTTTAAAAATATTTTTGAAGGTAATGAAGAAAAAGTTTTAAGTAGTTATAGATTAATTTATGACCAAGGAATAGAACCAAAAATATTTTTAAATGATTTTTTAGAAATACTTTATTATTTTAAAAATATTAACTATTTAAAAATTGAGGGCACAAATTTTTCTTTAAATGATGAACAGTTTAAATCTATAAAAAGTTTAGTTGAGAAATTAGATAACAAAACATTAGTTTTATTCTGGCAATTTACAATAAATGTCATGGGAGAACTAGATATTGTGGCTAATCAAAATCTTTCTATTGAAATGTTTTTAATAAGGCTTATTCATTTAAAAAGAATTTCAAATACAACAAATATCGAAACTAATCATGAAGAAAATAATTTTTCTAATAAAAATTTTAGTGAATTTTCTAAAAACAAAAAAAATGACTCTTTAAATAATAGTAATACAATTGAACAAATTAAAAATATAGTCCAAGAAAAAAAAATTAAAAATAAAAATGAACAAGATGAAAAATTTCATATAAAATCTTTTGATCAGTTAATAGAAATTTGTATTCTTAAAAAAGAAATAAAACTTAAATATGAACTAGAAACAAATGTTAGTCTTGTAAGTTTTGAAAATAAGAGAATAGAAATTTCATTTAATGAAGATTTAGATAAAGAATTTATAAAAATTTTATCATCAAAACTATATGAATGGACGGAAGAAAGATGGATAATCACACTTTCCAAAAAAGCTGGGGAAATGTCTCGAAAGGACATGATAAAGGATAATAAAAAAAAAATTTTAGATGATGCTAAGAAAAGTACAGCTTATAAAAAAATTTTAGAAACATTTTCAGATGCTCAGTTAATTGATGTGGAAAGTGAAGATTAAATTGACAGATTTTACAAAAATTTTAGATAAAGCAAAAGAAATTGAAGCTAAAATGAAAGAAAGTCAGGAAAAAATAAAAAATATAAAAATTGAAGGAATATCTGGCTCAAATTCTGTAAAAGTAACTTTAAATGGTGATGGTGAAATGATTAAAATAGATATTTCAGCAGATATAATTAAAGAAGATAAATCTATTATTGAAGATCTTATAGTTGCAGCTCATAATAATGCTAAGGAAAAACTGAAATTAAAAACAACTGAAGAAATCTCTAAGGCCACAGGTGGTTTTGGTATTCCTGGGTTCAAATGGCCATTGTAAAATTATGCAAAATATAAATGAGATTGAAGAGTTAATCAAAATAATTTCAAAACTACCAGGTCTTGGACCCAAATCAGCAAAAAGAATAATTCTTAAATTAATTAATAATAGAGATGAACTAATGAAACCAATGGCCAAAGTTTTAACAGATGTTTATAAAAATATTTCAAGATGTAAAATTTGTGGTTCTTTAAGATCGAATGATATTTGTAATAATTGTAATGAAGCTAATAAAAGATCAAAAAAAATTTGTGTAGTTGAAAATATAGCCGATCAGTGGAGTATAGAAAGTTCAAGTATTTTTGATGGATATTTTCATATTTTAGGTGGAACAATTGCTTCCTCTGGCCAAAAAAAGGAAGATTTATTAATTAATTCTTTAGTTAATAGAGTTAAAAAAGATCAAATAGATGAAGTAATAATAGCAACAAGTGCAACGGTTGAAGGACAAACTACTGCTTACTATATACAAGATAGCTTAAAAGGAACTAATGTAAAAATATCTAAGCTTGCACAAGGATTACCAGTTGGAGGTGAAATAGAAAGTCTTGATGATGGAACCTTATTTTCAGCTTTTAAAAATAGAACAGGCTTAAACTCAGAATCAGGATGATTTTTTTATCAATCTATTAAAATGAAGCAAAGGTTCAGTGTAACCCGAGGGTTGGAACTTACCATGAAATACCAAATCGCATGCAGCCCTGAATGCAATAGATTTTCCAAAATTTTCTGACATAGGCTTATATGGAGCTTGTCCTTTCATAGAAGGATCTTTTAAGTTTTGATTATCCACAACTTTTGCCATTTTTTTCATAATTTCTAAAACCTGTTTTTTACTGCATATGCCATGATATAACCAGTTAGCAATATGTTGACTGCTTATCCTACATGTAGCCCTATCTTCCATTAAGCCAATACCATTTATGTCAGGAACCTTAGAACAACCAACAGATTGATCAATCCACCTTACTACATAGCCTAAAATTCCTTGTGCATTATTTTTTATTTCATTGTTAATTATTTCAGCAGACCAATTCGGTTTATCTTCAATTGGGATATTTAATAGATCTAAAAGTTTTGCCGAATTTCTTTTGGATAATTCTTTTTGTTTTTTAAATACATTTACTTCATGATAATGAAGAACATGCAGTCCTGCTGCAGTAGGGGAAGGCACCCATGCACAATTAGCTCCTGATAAAGGGTGGTTAATTTTTTCTTTCATCATATTACTCATTAAATCAGGCATTGCCCACATCCCTTTACCTATTTGAGCTTTCCCTGAAAAACCACATGAAATCCCTGTATCAACGTTATTATTTTCATAAGCCGAGATCCATTTCGAAGACTTCATGTCGCCTTTTAATATCATTGGGCCCATCTCTATTGATGTATGAATTTCATCTCCAGTTCTGTCTAAAAAACCAGTATTAATAAAGAAAACTCTATTTTTTAAAATCCTTATACATTCTTTAAGATTAACTGATGTTCTTCTTTCTTCATCCATGATGCCACAAAGAATTTGATTTTTTTTTAATTTTAAAACTTTTTCAACTTTTTGAAAAATTAAATTAGTAAAGGCACATTCTTCGGGGCCATGCATTTTAGGTTTAACAATATAAATTGAATTAGTTCTAGAATTTCCTTTTTTTTTAAAATCATGTAGGCAGGCAAGAGATGTAATAAAAGCATCTATAATTCCTTCTGGGCATTCAGAACCATCTTTTAAAAGTATTGCGGGGTTAGTCATTAAATGGCCGACATTTCTATTCAATAACAATGATCTACCATGTAATGTGAGTTTTTTACCTGCAGAAGATATATACTTTCTATCTGCGTTTAATTTTCTAAAAACTTTTTTTCCATTTTTTATAAATTCTATCTTTAGGGTTCCTTTCATTAAATTTAGCCAATTTCTATAGCCTAAAACTTTGTCTTCAGCGTCTACAGCTGCTACACTATCTTCATGATCACAAATAGTAGTAATTGCAGACTCCAAAAAAATATCATGTATTTTTAATTTATCTTGAATTCGTTGAGACTCAGGATTATTAATTTTTTTATTTTCTTTCTGATTAAATAAAATCTCAATATGGAGATTATTATTAACAAATAAAAGTGAAGTTAGTTTATTTGATGTTTTTGTATATCCTACAAACTGATTAGTTTTTTTTAGTTTTAAAATTAATCTATTATTTTTAATTTCAGGAATTTTTTTTAAATCTTTCCAACTTTTATTTTTTAAAGGCACATACTTATCTAATATATCACGAGCATACTCAATTACTTTTTTACCTCTAATAGGATTGTAAGTTTTTCCTTTTAAAGCACCTTGAGTTTCTGGAATTAAATCTGTCCCATATAAGCAATCATATAAACTAACCCATCTTGCATTAGCAGCATTTAATAAAAATCTAGAATTAGAAACAGGACAAACTAGTTGTGGGCCACAAATACTTGATATTTCTTTATCTACTTTTTTCGTTAAAATTTTAAAATTTGGACCAATTTTTTTTATATAGCCAATTTTTTGTAAAAAATTTTTATACTCTTTTAAAGATAATTTTTTACCTTTTCTCTCTAAGTGCCATGAGTCAATTGATTTTTGTAATTTTTCTCTTACTTCTATTAATTTTTTATTTATTGGATTTAATTCATGTAAGGTCTTGCTAAAATCATGCCAAAATTTATTTTTTTTAATTTTAATCTCTTTTAAAAGCTCATTATTAATAAAATCAAATAAAACCTTAGATACTGAAAGATTTTTAATTTTTACGAATTGTTCCTTTTTTTTCATTAAAATAGTGTTATTTATTAGTTAAAATCATAAATTTTATAATTTCACCATTTTATTGCCTATTTTAAATTGATAAACAAGTCTATTGGTTAATTACTTATATGAAAAACTATCTAAATTTTGAATTAGACATAAAAGATCTTGAAAATGAGCTAGAAGGATTAAAAGATCCTTACAATCAGGATGGATTATCTGAGGTAAACACGGAAAAAATATCAAAACTACAAAGTGAAATTGACGAGAAACTTGAACAGATCTATTCAAACCTAAATCCATGGCAAAAAACTTTGGTAGCAAGGCATGAGGATAGACCTAAATCAAAATTTTTTATAGAAAATTTATTTGATGAATTTATTCCTTTATCAGGAGATCGTTATTATGGTGAAGACAAGTCTGTGATGACAGGGTTTGCAAAATTTAACAACCAATCAGTTTTAGTTATAGGACAAGAGAAAGGTGATGATTTAGATAGCCGAATAGAACGCAACTTTGGAATGATGCGACCAGAAGGATACAGGAAAACAATTAGACTTATGAAACTTGCAGATAAATTTAATATTCCAATAGTTATTTTTGTAGATACACCAGGCGCATATCCAGGAGTAGGCGCAGAGGAAAGAGGGCAAGCAGAGGCGATAGCAAAATCTATTGAGTGCAGCATGGAACTAAGGGTTCCCACAATATCAATAATAATTGGGGAAGGTGGTTCTGGTGGCGCCATAGCATTAGCCTCTTCAAATAAAGTTATAATGTTAGAAAATTCAATTTATTCTGTAATTTCACCTGAGGGATGTGCAACTATTCTCTGGAGAGATCCAAAAAAAACTCTTGAAGCGGCTACAGCAATGAAACTTTCAGCAAATGATCTTTTGAATTTAAAAATAATAGATGAAATAATACCAGAACCTCTTGGCGGAGCACACAGGGACAAAAATTTAATCTTAGAAAATGTAAGAAATTCTATTGAAAGAAGTATTAACGATTTTAATTCATTAACTAGAGAAGAAGTTTATAATAAGAGAAAAGAAAAATTTTTGTCTATAGGAAGAACTAAAGGATTCGTAATAAGCCCAAGTACACAGGAAAGTTTATCATTACAAACAAATTTATTAAATGATTTATTAAATAAATTTAATAAATATAAAAATTACTTTATAATTGGTGGGGTATTGATTTTTGTAATTTTAGGTATTTTAATAATTTAAAATCTACCACAACAATGTTTGTATTTTTTATTTGATCCACAAAAACATGGTTCGTTCCTACTCATTTTTTTACCGACATATTTTGGATCAATTTTAACATTTTTTTGCTCTTCTTTATTATTTTCAATTGATTTTTCGACTATGCTTAAGTTAAGTAGTATAGTTATTAGATCCAACTTTAATTTATCTAATAAATTTTCAAATAAAGTAAAAGCTTCTCTTTTATATTCTACTAATGGATCTCTTTGACCATAAGATCTTAATCCAATGACTTGCCTTAATTGTTCAAGGTACTGAATGTGCGATTTCCAATTTAAATCAATTGATTGCAAAAATATTGTTTTTTCAATATGCATTGCCTGTTTTTCGCTAATTATTTTAATTCTTTGATTTCTTTTTTCTATAAATTTTTCTTCAATTATTTTTTTGAATTCTTCATTATTTTTTTTTAACAAATCTTGAACTTCAGTTTTGTTAAAACTTTTTCCAACTAATGAATTTATTTGATTTTCAAGATCTTTTGTGTTGCTAGCGCTAGTAAAATTAGATTTTTTATTAACTAAATTTTCAATAATTTCAGATAAAAAATTATCTGAATATTCAAAAATCTTATTTGAATTTATAACATTTTTTCTTTGACTAAAAATAACATGTCTTTGATCATTTAAAACGTTATCGAATTTCAATAAAGTCTTTCTAACATCAAAGTTTCTTGCCTCAACTTTTTGTTGAGCTCTTTCTAAAGCTTTGTTTATCCATGGATGATCAATACTTTCTCCATCTTTTAATCCCAATTTTTCAAGTATTTTGTTCATGGATTCTGAACCAAACAGTCTCATTAAATCATCTTCTAAACTTACATAAAAAATTGAATTACCTTCATCTCCTTGTCTTCCAGATCTACCTCTTGCTTGATTATCTACTCTTCGAGATTCCATTCTTTCAGTTCCAATAACGAAAAGACCACCTAATGATTTAATTTTTTCTTTTTGAATTTTTAATTCATTTTCACTGATAACACCTTTTTTTCCTCCTAGCTGAATATCAACACCTCTACCCGAAATACTTGTTGTAATAATTATTGAATTTAGCTTTCCAGCATTAGCAATAATTTCTGCTTCTTTTTCGTGGTTTTTGGCATTTAAAACTGTATGTGGAATTTTAGCTTTACTTAGAATATTTGAATACTGTTCTGATTTATTAATACTAGATGTAAAAACAAGTATGGGTTGACCAAACTGATAACAATCAATAATTTTTTTTAATATGGCATCATTTTTTTCTTTTTCTGTTCTAAAAATTTGGTCATTCCAATCTTTTCTAATCATTTTTTTGTTTGTTGGGATAATTGTTACTGTTAGATTGTATATTTCATGAAATTCTTCAGCCTCTGTAATTGCAGTACCTGTACATCCAGATAATTTTTCGTAAAGTTTAAAATAATTTTGATAAGTAATTGATGCTAAAGTTTGATTTTCAACTTGAATCTCAATTCTTTCTTTAGCCTCTAATGCTTGATGGAGGCCATCACCATATCTACGACCTTCCAATATCCGGCCTGTAAGCTCATCAATAATTTTAAGCTCATCGTTAGTTACAATATAATCTCTACCTTTTTCATATAAATGATTGGCCCTTAAGGCTTGATTGACATGATGAACTAGTGATAAATTTTCAGGATCATAAAAATTATTATTTTTAAGAACTCCTGCTCTTGAAAATATTTTTTCAACATTTGAAATTCCATCATTCGTCAAATATATATTTTTATCTTTTTCATCCAGTTCAAAATCTGATTTACTTAAATTTTTTATAAGTTTATCGACTGCAAGATATTGGTTTGTTTTATCCTCAGCCGCACCTGATATTACAAGTGGCGTTCTTGCTTCATCAATTAAACAAGAATCTATTTCATCCACAATAGCAAAATTGTGCTTTCTTTGTACCAATTCATCTGATGAAAATTTCATATTATCTCTTAGATAATCAAAACCAAGCTCACTATTTGTTGCGTAGGTAATATCACATAAATAATTTTTCTTTCTTTCTTCATCATTTTGATCGTTATTAATATATCCAGAGGATAAACCTAAAAAATTATAAATCATTCCCATATCGGAACAATCTCTTTTAGCAAGATAATCGTTCACTGTTACTACATGAACTCCTTCACCACGAAGTGCATTTAAATATGCAGCAAGAACAATTGTAAGAGTTTTTCCTTCTCCAGTTTTCATCTCAGCTATGCTTCCTTTATGCAAAACTATTCCACCCATAATTTGTACATCAAAATGTCTTTCTCCTCTTGTTCGCTTAGATGCTTCTCTTACCAATGCAAATGCCTCAGGTAAAATATTGTCTACGTTTTCTCCATTTTGTAATCTATTTTTTAAACTCTGAGTTTTTTCAGGAAATTCATTATCATTTAATTTAGATATGCTTTCTTCCAATTTGTTAATTTTGTTAACAATATTTTGAAGTTTATCTAACTCTTTTTGATTTCCAGACTTTATAAACTTTGATAAAATATTTAAAGGATTTAGCATTTAATTTTTTATTTTTGGTATATATGTTAACTATATCTAATAATATAGGAATAAAATATTTTATTTAAATAGCATGGTATTAAATTTTAATGATTTTTTTGGAGCAAAAAATAAGAACTCGAAAATGGGTGACTTTCAAGATCTTGAACATATTGATGGTGTAGCATTATCAGTAATTAGTGCTAAACTTTATAACCCACCCAGAGATGATCTTGTTTTATTTTATTTTAGAAATGGAGCAAATTTTTCAGCTGTATATACTCAGTCTTCAATTGTATCTGAAAATATAAAATGGAATCAAACTATAAATAATAAAAAAATTAAAGCCTTATTAATTAATACAAGAAATGCAAATGCTTTTACAGGAAAAAAAGGATACCAAGGATTGGAAGAAATAGCTAACGAACTTTCTTTGGAACTTACTTTAAAAAAAAAAATTGATGATGAAAAAAATGAAAAAATTAAACCAAAAGAAATACTTTTTGGTTGTACAGGAACAATTGGAGAGACATTTCCTACTTCTAAAATTAAAAATAGCATACCAAGCTTAATAGAAAAAATAAAATATAATCAAAATAAATATATCTGGGCAAAAGCTGCTTCTGGAATGATGACAACTGATCTTGTTCCAAAATTAGCCATGGAAGAATGTAAAATAGGAAATACATCTATAAAGATTTATGGTATCGCAAAAGGTTCAGGAATGGTTTATCCAAACATGGCAACTACTTTAGGTTATGTATTTACAGATGCTAAAATTTCATCAAAAGTTTTAAAAAAGTTATTAAAAAGAAATATTGATACTACCTTTAACGCAATAAGTTGTGATGGGGATACTAGTACCAATGACATGGTTGCAATTTTTGCAACGGGAGAGGCAAATAATTCAGTAATAAATAATATAAACGATCAAAGAGTAAAAGAATTTGAAAAAAAATTTCATTCGGTTTTATTAAATTTAGCTAAAAGAGTTACAGCTGACGGGGAAGGATCGTCAAAATTTATTACCATCAATATCAATGGTGCTAAAAATGAAAATGATGCAAAAAAAATTGCTTTTTCAATTGCTAACTCTCCTCTTGTAAAAACTGCTTTTGCAGGAGAAGATCCTAATTATGGAAGAATTATAGCTGCAATTGGTAAGTCAAAAGTACAAATCAATCTAAATAAAATAAATATAAATATAGGTTCATATAAAATTATTGAAAAAGGAGAACTGTCAAATAGTTATGATGAAAATGAAGTTAAAAATTTAATGAAGGATCATAAAATTGATTTAAATATTGATTTAAAAATAGGAAAAAAATTCTTCACCGTCTACACAATGGATTTAACAAAAAAATATATTGAAATTAACGCAGATTACAGAAGTTAAGTTATTATAAAATAAAGAAAAGTTTTTAATTAAATAATATGATTAAGTATAAATTAAACTGTAAAGATTGTGATTTAAAATTTGATAGTTGGTTTTCTTCATCGAAGGAATTTGACAAACTAAAAAAATTAAATCTAATTAACTGTACTAGATGTAATTCTTTAAAAGTTAAAAAAACACTCATGTCTCCTATGGTTTTAAACAGTTCAATGAAAAAGGTAAACGATGATTTAAATCAAAAAAAAATAATAAAATTTAAAAACAAGATTAGAGAATATCAAAAATTTATTAAAAAAAATTTTGAGTATGTCGGTGAGAACTTTGCGTATGAAGCTCGATCTATACATTATAATACAAAAAAAAAATCTAAAGCAATTTATGGAAAAGCTACAAATGACGAGGTTAAAAGTTTAAACGAAGAAGGGATAGAAACCCAAACTATTCCATGGATTAAAGACAAAGATAATTAAATTTTTTTAAATTGAATTATATAGTTAATGGAATTATCTTTGCTAATACTCCACTTATCCATTATAGGATTAAAGACCATCCCATCTAATTTTTCCAATTTTAAAGAATTTTGTTTTCCATATTGAATTAATTTTGCAGGTTCAATAAATTTATCCCATTCGTGAGTTCCTATTGGTAGCCATCTTAAAATATATTCTGCACCAATAATTGCAAAGAGATAAGACTTTAAGGTTTTATTAAGGGTTGCAACATACATTAAACCATTTTTTTTTAAAAATTGAGAACTTTTATTAATAAAATAATTTACATCTTCTACATGTTCAACAATTTCCATATTTAATATGATGTCAAATTTTTGATTTATTTTTAAGTTTTCAGGTGATGCACAAATATAATTTATTTTTAATTTATTTTTTTTTGAGTGAATTTTTGCGATATTAATATTTGTTTTTGAAGCATCAATTCCAGTTACGGACGCTCCTAATTTATTCATAGGCTCGGATAATAATCCTCCACCACAACCAATATCTAAAATATTAAGATTTTTTAGGGGTTGATTATTTGAATTTATTTTAAAATGTTTAGCTGCACTATCTTTAATATACTTTATTCTTATGGGGTTAAATTTATGTAATGGTTTAAATTTACCTAGTGGATTCCACCACTCAGATGCCATTTTAGAAAATTTCTCTATTTCTTTTTTATTTATTGTGCTACTTTTCATTCTTTATTGACATTATAATCAAGATGTATTTTATCAATATATTTTAAATTTGTATAAAAATATTACCAATGAAAATTGTTGTATTAAAGTTTGGTGGTACCTCGGTAGGTACGGTGGAACGAATAAAGAAAGTAGCTAATATTATAACTAGTTACATAAAAAAAAGGTATAAAGTAATTGTGGTTTCTTCAGCTATGAGTGGAGTTACTAACGATTTAATAAAAAAATCAAAAAAAATAAGTAATAATTTTAATTTATCAGAGTATGATGCTTTGGTGTCATCAGGTGAACAAATGTCTTGTGCACTAATTTCTGGAAGACTAAACCATATTGGTTACAAATCACAATCATGGATGGGGTGGCAAGTTCCTATTTTGACTGAAGGAAATCATGGCTCATCTAGAATAATAAAAATCTATAAAAAAAGAATTATTAATTTTCTTAAAAATGGAGGCATACCAGTAATTGCTGGTTTTCAAGGTATTAGTCCAGATAGAAGAATAACAACTTTAGGAAGAGGTGGATCAGATGCAAGCGCAATTATGATTGCAAAATTTTTTAAAGCAGAAAAATGTATAATTTATACAGATGTAGAAGGTATTTATACGACAGACCCTAGGATGATTAAAGATTCAAAAAAAATAAAAGTTATATCTTATGAAGAAATGTTAGAAATGGCATCACTAGGAGCAAAGGTAATGCAACCAATATCTATACAAGACGCAAGATTAAATAGAATTGACATAGGTGTTAAGTCATCTTTTAAAAATAAAACTGGTACTTTAATTACTAAAAGAAAAAATATTTTTAGAAACAAAATTATTACAGGCATTTCGTTTACCAAAAATGATGCAAAAGTTTCTTTGGTTGGTGTAAAGGATAAACCAGGAGTTGCTGCTTCAATATTTAAACCAATATCAGAAAATTCTATAAATGTTGATATGGTTGTTCAAAATATATCTGCAAATGGGAAAGAAACAGATTTAACTTTTACAATTAAATCAGAAGATATAAAAAAAACTGAAAAACTACTTAAAAATAATGAAAAAATTAAGTTTAGAGACCTATTAATAAATAAAAATTTATCAAAAATTTCAATAATAGGAGTTGGAATGATTACAACTCCTGGAGTAACATACAGAATGTTTCAAGCTTTGGCCAAAAAAAAAATTAATATTCAAGTTATTTCTACATCAGAGATAAAAATATCCGTATTAATAAATAAAAAATATACACAAAAAGCCGTAGCTATTTTGCATAAAGAATTTAAATTAAATAATTAAAAATGAGCTTAAGACCTTTTAGAGATATTTTTAGAAGAAAAACAAAAGTTATAAAAGTTGGAAACGTAAAGATTGGAGGTAATAATCCTATAACAGTTCAATCTATGACTAACACTTTAACTAAGAATGTAAAAGAAACGTTAAGTCAAATAAACAAGATTTCAGAAGTAGGAGGTGATATAGTAAGAGTGTCATGTCCAGATGAAGATTCTACGAAAGCCCTTAAAGAAATTACAAAACATTCAACTGTACCTATTGTTGCTGATATACACTTTCATTATAAGAGAGCAATAGAAGCAGCAGAAAATGGTGCGGATTGTCTTAGAATTAATCCAGGAAACATAGGTGATATAAAAAAAATAAAAGAAGTTATTTTGGCAGCAAAAAATAATAATTGCTCTATTAGAGTGGGAGTTAATGCGGGATCTCTCGAAAAAGATATTTTAGAAAAATACAAAGAACCCTGCCCTGAAGCCTTAGTTGAAAGCGCTGTTAGAAATATAGCAATTATAGAAGATTTAGATTTTTTTAATTTTAAAGTAAGTGTTAAATCTTCAGATGTATTTTTATCCATTAAAGCTTATGAACAACTTTCAAAAATTACAGATTATCCACTTCATTTGGGCATAACTGAAGCTGGCTCTTTTTTACCTGGAAGCATTAAGTCATCAATAGGACTAGGTAGCCTGTTAATGAATGGAATTGGTGACACAATTAGAGTTTCTTTATCTGACGACCCAGTTGAGGAAATAAAAGTGGGAAATGAAATATTAAAATCTTTAAATTTGAGAAATAGAGGAGTAAAAATTATTTCCTGTCCTTCATGCGCTAGACAAGCATTTCAAGTTATAGATACAGTTAAGGCTTTAGAGGAAAAACTTTCTCATATAAAAACACCGATTACTTTATCAATTATAGGCTGTGTAGTTAATGGACCAGGTGAAGCTGCACTTACAGATATAGGTATTACTGGGGGAGGAAAGGGTAGCAATATGCTTTATCTAAAAGGAATACAAAAAGAAAAATTAGGTAATTCAGAAATTATTTCTAAAGTAGTTAACATAGTTGAAAAAAAGGCTAAAGAAATTGAAAATAAAAAATAATGATTCCACTTAATAAAGTAAAAGACTTGATTTCTAGACATGTATCACTTGAAGCAGAGCTATCATCGGGCAAAATTGATAAAAAAAAATTTGCTGAAAAATCTAAAGAGTATTCAGATCTTAATAATATAGTTAAAGAAGCAAAATCTTATAGCAATTATGAAAATGAAAAAAATGAACTTGAAAAAATTATTAGTGATAAAAATAGTGATAGTGAAATGAAAGAATTAGCAGAATTAGAATTAAAAAAATTATCAAAAGATAAAGAAATAAATGAAAAAAAAATAAGATTATTTTTATTACCAAAGGATGAAGCTGATAAAAAAAATGCTATAATAGAAATTAGAGCAGGCACTGGAGGACTTGAGGCAAGTTTATTTGCTTCTGACTTATTCAAAATGTATGAAAAAATATGTCATAAAAAAAAATGGATACTTGAAATTATTAGTATTTCCAAGAGTGATGCAGGTGGTCTTAAAGAGGTAATTGCTTCAATTAAAGGTATAAATATTTATTCAACATTAAAGTATGAAAGTGGAGTTCACAGAGTTCAGAGAGTACCAGATACTGAGACACAAGGAAGAGTTCATACATCTGCAGCAACAGTAGCAGTTTTGCCAGAAGCAGAAGAAGTTGACGTGAAAATAGAAGATAAAGATTTAAGAATCGATGTATTTAGAAGTAGTGGACCTGGAGGTCAAAGTGTTAACACAACAGACTCAGCGGTGAGAATAACTCATATTCCAACAGGCATAGTAGTTAGCCAACAAGATGAAAAATCACAAATAAGAAACAAAGAAAAGGGTTTAAAAATATTAAGATCCAGAATTTATGAATTAGAAAGACAAAAAAAAGAAGAACAAAGGTCAAAAGATAGAAAAAGTAAAATTGGAACAGGTGATAGATCAGAAAGGATAAGAACTTATAATTTTCCACAAGGAAGAATAACAGATCATAGGATTAATATGACATTACATAAGTTAGAAGAATTTATGCAAGGTGAAATTTTTGATGAAATGGTTGAAAGTTTAAATTTACAAGCACAAGAGGAAAAATTAATTAATTTAAGTTGATATGGAAAATATTAATTCAGTTTTGCTAAAGGCAAGAAAATACTTAATAAATAACTCAATTAAATCAGCTAATATTGATAGTGAAATTTTAATGTGTAGCGTTTTAAAAAAGAATAGAGATCATTTAATACTTAATTTGTCAGATAAAATCGATGACGATAAAATAAAGATTTTTAATCAATTGGTAGAAAGAAGAAAAAAATGTGAACCAATTGCATATATTTTAAAAAAAAAAGATTTTTGGAAAAGTACGTTTTATGTAGATAGTAATGTATTAATTCCTAGACCAGATACAGAAATTTTAGTTGAAGAAATACTTAATGATTATAATAAAAATCAAAAATTATCAGTTTTAGATATTGGGACTGGATCGGGCTGTATTATAGTATCAATATTAAAAGATAGAAAAAATTTTAAAGGAACAGCCATAGATGTATGCAGAAATGCCTTAAATGTTGCAAAATACAATGCAAAAATACATCAATTAGAAAATAGAATTAAATTTTACAAATCATCTATTGACAATTTTTTTAAAGGTAAATATGATTTGATTATATCTAACCCTCCTTATATTAATAAATTTTATTTAAAATATTTGGAAAGAGATGTAATAGGTTTTGAACCAAATCTAGCATTAGAAGGTGGGATTGACGGTTTCACGATACTAGAAAAAGTTATAAAAAAATCATCAAGACTACTTAAAATAGGTGGAAAAATGATATTGGAGATTGGTTTTGATCAAAAATTAAAAGTATGTGAGTTACTTAAAAAAGAAAAATATTTTGTAAATAAAATTATCAAAGATTATGGAAATAGAGATAGATGTATAATATGTACAAAGTTATAAAATTTAAATATTTATATGAGACCTTTTAGAAATAACCATAAACGTTCTAGATATAGAAATAGTGGTGAAAGAAATTTTAAAAGAAATGGAGAAAATCAATCTTTTTCAAATAATGTAAATTTTCAAAGAAAATCACCAGGTAGAAACAATCAAAATGCATCTAAGCTAATTGAAAAATATACTGATCTTGCAAGAGAAGCTTTATCAAATGGCGATAAAATATTATCAGAAAATTATTTCCAGCATGCAGACCATTTTATAAGAATTCAGAGTGAGAAAGAAAAAAATCGAATATTACAAAATGATACAAATAAAACTACTAATGAAGAAAATAATAAAGTTGAAGATCAGGCATCTAAAGAAAAAATAGCTATATCAAATTAATTTAAAGAAGCAATAATTTCAGATTTTAATACATCAACTTTTATTCTTTTTACTTCAAAAATTTTTCTAAACTTACCTTTTAAAATTTTTCCAGAAGGAAGTTTTAAAGTTTGGGAATTAATTTTTTTCCCATTATGAATAACTTCGTAATGTAAATGAGGCCCAGTTGATTTTCCTGTAGAGCCGACATAACCAATAATTTGACCTTGCTTAACGCGCTTACCTTTTTTTACTCCATTAGCCAACTTGGACATGTGAGCATATACAGTAGAGTAAGAAGAATTATGTTTAATTTTTACACAATTTCCTCCACCGCCACACCATGCTGCTTTTAATATAACTCCATCACCTGAAGCCATAATTGGTGTTCCCATTGGCGCAGCAAAATCTGTACCTCTATGCATTTTATTATATCCATCAATTGGATGTTTTCTCATTCCGAATTTAGATGATAATCTTGCTCCATTAATTGGAGTTTTCATTAAAGCTTTTTTAACACTTTTTCCATTTATATCATAGTGGCCTTTATTATCTTTTTCATTAAAATAATAAAAAGCATTACTTTCATTACTTAAATTTAAATCTGCGTATATAATATTTCCAGTTTTGAAAATTTTATTATTTTCATCTTCGTAAGTTTCATAAATGATTTGAAAAGTGTCATTACGTCTAATATCTCTTTGAAAATCAATTTGAAAACCATAAATTCTTGCAAATTCAACAATAATGTTTGGCTGTATGCCTTCATTTACCGCAGACCTATAAAGACTTTGAGTAATTTTTGCTTCTTTAAATACTAATTTTTTTTTTAAATTCGTTATAATTTCTTTTCGTATGAAAAAGTTTTTTTCAAAATTTCTAATTAGTTCAATTTTTTTTGATCTACTTATAGGTAGTATTATGTTTAAAACTTTATTTTCATATTTATCTATACTGATTTTGACTATATTATTAACTTTTAAATTTTTTATTTTATCTTTTTTATTGAAACCCTTCAAAATCAAATTTATTTCGTTATTAGGAACTTTGTAAGTTTTTAAAATATTGCTTAAAGTTTGATTTTTAGCTACTTTATGATTAATATTTAAAAATCTTGACTCAAAATTTTCAAAGATACTATTTACTGTTTTTTGAAAATAAAGATTATTTATTAAATTAATATATTCTTTTTTTGAAACCTCTCTTGAGGAATTATATATATTAGTTATGGCAATCGATATTAAAATGAGCAATAAAACGAAGAGTAACTCTAGGTTTTTTTGAATTTTTATTTTTGATAAAATAAATTTTACTTTCATATTAATATAATGAATATAATTTATTATAATTCGAAAATTAGAAAAAACCTTAATTTTATTGCCTTTTTTAACTGTTTTTTTGTTCTTAACCGCTTGATTTACTTTTAATTTAGACTATAAGCGTCACACTTTCTCAATAATAATTGTGAATTATTAGGCTTTACAGCCTAATTAGCTATGTAAAAAGTAAAAATTTAAGAAGAGAAGTGTGGACGGTTAAGGTTACCAAAATTTGTCGTACACACTTCAACATTATATAAATTTTATTCTTAGAATTTATATAGAAGCTAGTGTGCGCCGT
>JBJLDM010000019.1:0-7559 GCA_045567135.1 Candidatus Pelagibacter sp. | reverse complement strand
AAATTTCATCTTTAAAAAAAACTAAAAAAGGAAGTTTTGCAACAAGTGCAACAGTTCTTGAAGATTTAGCTTTTAAGGGAAATGAATTGCCAAAGTTAGTATTAGATTGGAGGCAAATTTCAAAGTTAAAAAATACATATTCCGACTCCCTTCAAGAACATATAAACCCTAATACAAAAAGAGTTCACACGTCTTTTTTATTAGCGGCAACAACAACAGGTAGATTGGCATCTAGCGATCCAAATTTACAAAATATTCCAATCAAATCTGAAGATGGAAGAGATATAAGAAAATCATTTATTGCAGAAAAAGGTAATTTATTGATCTCAGCCGATTATAATCAAATTGAAATGAGAATTTTAGCTGATTTAGCGGATGTTAAAGAATTAAAGAAAGCGTTTAATAATAATCAAGATATTCATTCACTTACAGCTAGTCAGGTTTTTAATATTGATATTAAAAAAGTTAGTTCTGATATGAGAAGAAAAGCAAAAGCAATAAATTTTGGAATAATTTATGGAATTTCACAATATGGTCTTGCAAAACAAATAATGGTTTCAAATCAAGAAGCAGAAGAATTTTTAAAATCGTATTTTCTTAAATTTCCCGAAATAAAAAGCTATATGGACTCAACAATTAAATTTTGCAGAAAAAGTGGATATGTCAGTAATATTTTTGGTAGGAGAAGTCACATTACTGGGATTAATGATAAAAATTTTAATGTTAGAAATTTTCAAGAAAGAGCAGCGATAAATGCACCAATACAAGGTTCTGCATCAGAAATCATGAGATTAGCAATGATAAGGTTAAATAAAAAACTGGAAGATATAGAATATGATAAATGTAAAATGTTACTTCAAATTCATGATGAATTAATTTTTGAAGTTTCAAGGTCTGAAGAAAAGAAAGTAGCTAAAATTATTAAAGATGAAATGACAAGTGTTAAAGATAGTGATTTGCATTCATTTTCGACTTCTTTAACAGTAGATTTAAATATTGGAGACAATTGGGGCTTACTTCATTAATTTAGATTTCTTGCCCAAATTAGAACAATTTAGTATTTTTAATAATATTAATATATGAAAGAAACGATAGCATTAATAGATGATGATAGAAATATACTTACAAGCATAAGTATAGCTTTAGAGAAAGAAGGTTTAACGTCCAAACCTACTTGGATGGAGAAAGTGCATTAATTGGTTTGACGCGTCAACCACCTGATCTAGCCGTTATAGATATTAAAATGCCAAAAATGGATGGAGAAGAGTTACTCAAGAAACTTAGAAAGAAAACTACCTTACCAGTTATTTTTTTAACATCAAAGGATGATGAAATTGATGAACTATTGGGATTAAAACTTGGTGCAGATGACTTTGTAAAAAAATCTGGAGGATTTTCTATAAAAGTTTTAATTGAGAGAATAAGAGTTCAGTTAAGGAAAAAAAACGTTAATAATATTGAAGAAACTAAAAATGTTATTAATCATGGTAAGCTTAAGCTTGATCCTTCACAATTAGAATGTGAATGGGGTGGAAAACAGTTGCCCGATAAACTTACAACTACAGAATTTTTAATTGTACAAGAACTTGCAAAAAGACCAGGAATTATTAAAGAAAGATCTCAATTAATGGATATAGCTTACAGGGAGGATACTGATATAGAAGATAGAACAATCGATAGTCATGTTAAAAGGATAAGAAAAAAATTTAAAAAAGTAGATCAAAATTTTTCTGCAATCGAGACACGTTATGGCAGCGGTTATAGATGGAATGTTAGTTAATTATGGGATCTTTATTAAAAGATTTATCCATATTAAAAAAGTTTTTATTTATTAATTTTATCGTATTTATTATAATTGGAATACTTACAATTGTTTATCTAAAAAGTATTCAACCAAACTTAATTAAAAAAAAAACATCTAATCATATTAAGGTTATTGATAACACTATTAATCATATAAAAAGACTGAAAATTGAATTTAATGAAGATGATATAAGAAAATTTTTATTTTCTACAAGATTTTTATTTCAAAACTTGGATAGAGTAATTTTATTAGATGATAAATTTAATATTATAGCAGATACCGACACTCTTGATTTGGATCCTAGGTCTTTTTCTCAAAGAATTGATATTATTCAATTTGATAACTTAAGTGAAGATAATAATGATCCTAAAAAGGATAAGAAAGAAGAAAACAAAAAAATTTTAAGTTTAAAAGATATTACTATTGACTATTCAAAATCAAAAGATTTTGGGCGTCCTTTTACATTTACTCAAGAATTTTATGATCAATTTTTTTTAAATACTATAAAAAATATAATTATTGAAGATAAGAATGTTGGTTTTTTAGTGGTAGCTGAAAATGCCAATGAAATAAAAACGGCAATTGATGAAAGAAAAAATTTTATAATTAGAACAGCAATATTAGTAACGATAGTAATTCTAGTATTTTCTTTTGTTTTGAATAGATATTTTTTAAAACCAATAAGGAATTTAGTTGATTATACAAAAATCATAAAAGATAAAAGTGATAAGAAGACCAATATTCAAAATTTAAAAAAACGTCGTGATGAACTTGGTATTTTATCTAGTTCTTTAGACGACATGACAAGTGAACTTCAGAATAGAGCAAATACTGCTGAAAATTTTTCAACCGATCTTGTGCATGAAATAAGAAATCCATTAGCTTCTTTGAAAAGTGCATCAGAGATAATTTCTGAAACTGAAGATAAAAACCAGCGAGATAAACTTGTTAAAATTTTAAGTCATGATGTCGAAAGAATTGAAAGATTAATTACAGATTATTCTCAAATGCTAAAAGATGAATTAGCTTTGACAAAAGAACAAATGAAAAAAATTGATTTAAATTTAATAACGAATTCTGTTGTGGATGATTTTAATAGTATATATTTATCTAAAAGAGGGATCCAGATATTATTAGATGTTGATAAAAAATTTAATAAATATGAAATCATTGGTATAGAAAATCGAATAGAGCAAGTTTTAGCTAATCTTTTAGAAAACTCTATTTCATTTAGTGAGGATAATAAAAAAATTATAGTAAAATTAAACCAAAACAAAAATAATCAAGTGATACTTAATGTTATTGATGAAGGCTCTGGATTCAAAGAAAAAGAAACTAATAAAATTTTTAAAAGATTTTATAGTAATAGACCAGAAAAGTTTGGCGAACACTCAGGACTTGGTCTTAATATTGTAAAAAATTTGATAGATTTACATGGAGGCATTATTAATGCGACTAATAATCCAAGTGGAAAAGGTGCAAAAATAGAAATTATTTTTCCTGGAACTTAATGTTGGGTTGATTATTTAGGTTTATACTGTTAAGTACTGCCGATTATGGAAGATTTTAAAGTAAAAGATATTTCACTAGCAGAATTTGGAAGAAAAGAAATCTCATTAGCCGAAACGGAAATGCCCGGTCTTATGGCGCTAAGAAAAGAGTATAAAGGTAAAAACCCTTTAAAAGGTGCAAAAATTTTAGGATGTCTGCATATGACTATTCAAACTGCAGTTCTTATTGAAACACTTGTGGATTTAGGTGCGGAAGTAAGATGGTCTTCATGTAATATTTTTTCAACTCAGGATCATGCAGCAGCGGCTATTGCAAAAGTAGGCATACCGGTATTTGCATGGAAAGGTGAGACAGAAGAGGAATATTGGTGGTGTGTTAAACAAACAATCGAGGGAAAAAAAGATTGGAAACCAAATATGATACTTGATGATGGTGGTGATTTAACTGCGCTAATGCACAAAGATTATAAAGATTTACTAAAAAACATTAAAGGATTATCCGAAGAAACAACAACTGGTGTATTAGCACTTAAGAAGATGGAAGCTCAGGGAACATTATTAGTTCCAGCAATTAACGTAAATGATTCAGTCACAAAATCCAAGTTTGATAATTTATACGGATGTAGAGAAAGTTTAGTTGATGGAATAAAAAGAGCAACAGATGTGATGATGTCAGGCAAAGTTGCAATTGTAGCAGGATTTGGTGATGTTGGGAAAGGTAGCGCTGCTTCATTAAGGCAGAGTGGTGCAAGAGTAATGGTAACTGAAACAGATCCAATATGTGCACTACAAGCTGCAATGGAAGGTTATGAAGTAGTTTTGATGGACGATATGATAAAAGAAGCTGATATTGTAGTAACAGCCACAGGGAATAAAGATATAGTTACAGCAGATCATATGAGAGAAATGAAAGATAGAGCAATACTTTGCAACATTGGACATTTTGATAACGAAATTCAAGTCGAAGCATTAAAAAATTATAAATGGGATGAAATTAAGCCACAAGTTCATGAAATAACTTTGCCAAGCAACAAGAGAATTATATTATTAGCAGAAGGAAGACTGGTTAACTTAGGTTGTGCTACTGGGCACCCGAGTTTTGTAATGAGTGCTTCATTTACTAACCAGGTTACTGCTCAGATAGAACTGTGGAATAATTCAGATAAATATGAAAAAAAAGTTTATGTTTTACCAAAACATCTTGATGAAAAAGTAGCAAGACTACACTTGGAGAAAGTAGGTGCCAAACTAACAAAAATGTCGAAAGATCAGGCAGATTATATTAGTGTAACTCCCGATGGACCCTACAAACCAGATGCCTATCGCTACTAAAGGTAGCAATTTTGACATTTCAAAAGAAAGCTTAACAGCAGGTTTAGCAAAAAAATTTTCAAAAATTTTTAAAAAAGGAGATATAATATTTCTTTATGGAGAAATAGGAGTAGGAAAAACTACTTTTGTAAAATATCTTATAAATAATCTTCAGAAACAAAAAAAAATACCTTTAACAGAAGTAACAAGTCCTACTTTTAGTCTTTTAAATGAATATAAAATAAAAAATTTAACTATTCATCATTTCGATTTGTTTAGAATTAAAGATGCAAATGAGACTGAAAATATAGGTTTATTTGAAAATTATAAAGATATTTTGACATTAATTGAGTGGCCTGAGAAAATAATTAATAAACCAAAAAAAATATATGAACTTTATTTTAACTATAACCATAGGTCTGAAAAAAGATTTATATCTATATATAAAAAAAGCTTAAAATTTAATGAAGTTTAGTAAGTTATATGATTTTAGAAAAAAAAAAATTAACTAAAATAAAAGGTGATGCTTCATTCAGACAATTCTATAGAAAAAAATTAAATTCTAAAAGTTCAATCATAGTTTATGCAAATAAAGAAAAAGTAAAAAATCTATTAATTTATGACGCTGTAAATAAATTGCTCATAAAAAATAGAATTCTGGCTCCAAAATTATATAAAGAAAATTTTAGTAAAAATTATATTGAAGTTACAGATTTAGGTGAAAATACAGTTTTTGATATTCTTAATAATAGAAAAAAAAATAATTTAAAAATTTTTAAAGAAATAATTTTATTATTAAGAAAAATTCAAAAAATTAAAAAAATAAGAGTAAAAAACTTTAAAAAAAAAAATTATAAAATCCCTAATTACACTAATAATTTGCTACTTAAAGAAGCCAAACTTTTTTGCGATTGGTATGTTCCAACAATAAAATCAAAAAAAAAAACTAAATTAATAAATAGGGAATTAGTAAAAAAAATTAAATTTTTATTATCTAAATTAAAACAAAAAAATGATACTTTTGTTCATAGAGATTTTCATGTATCCAATTTAATGATGTTTAAAAATCGATATGGCGTGATAGATACTCAAGATGCTGTAGTAGGTAATAAGTCATATGATTTGGCATCATTAATAGATGATGTAAGATTTAAAACATCCAAGAAATTAAAAAAACAAGTTTTTGAATTTTATTTAAATATAAATAAAAAAGAATTAAATTTACAAAAATTTAAAAATGATTTTGACATCCTATCAGTTCTTAGAAATCTTAAAATTATAGGAATTTTTACAAGACTGGCAAAAAGAGATAAAAAATATAATTATCTCAAATTTATACCTTATACTTGGAAATTAATAGAATTGAGAATTAGTAATAATTTTTTATTAAAAGATTTAAAAATTTTTTTATATAAAAATTTTTCAAAAAAAATTAGGAATAACAATGGAAATTAAAACAGCACTAATATTATGTGCAGGATATGGTAAAAGGCTTAATCCTTTAACATTAGAATTACCAAAACCACTTCTAAAATTAAATAATATTACTTTATTAGAAAAAACTTTTAATTTAATTAAAAGTTTAGGAATTAAAAAAGTAAAGCTAAATACTTTTTATTTAAAGGAAAAAATTAAAAATTTCATAAATGATTTAAACTTGGATCTTGATATTGAAATAATTGAAGATGGTAATCAAATTCTTAATACAGGAGGAGGTATCTTAAATATGGTAAAAAAATCTAATGAGGAGAATTTTATAGTTTTTAACCCCGATACTATTTGGAGCAATGAATATGTATCTTGTATAAAAGATATGGAAAAAGCTTACTTTAAAGAAAAAACAAAAAATACCTTACTTGTTGTAAATAAAATTTTAAGTTTTGACCAAAAACTTGGAGGAGATTTTAATTTGAATAATAATATTTTAAAAAAGGAAAATAATAATAACTTTATCTATACGGGTTGTCAAATGATAAACAAAAATTTATTTTTAAAATTAAGTAATCAAAGTTTTTCAATCTTAGATATATGGAATGATTTACTTCTACAAAATAAACTATTTGGTCATGAAAGTAAGAATAAATTTTATCATGTAACCGATTTAAGAATTTATCAAGAATTGCTAAAAAACTAATAAATCTTGAGCTCTTTCTTGATCCAAATATCTACATTTAGAAATTTTATTTTTTTCATCAAATATAATCATAAGAGGATTGCCAGTTGGAATTTCAAGTTTTGTTATCTGATTTTCATCAAGTTTAAATAAAAATTTACATAATGCTCTAAGAGAATTTCCGTGAGCTGAAATTAAAATATTATTTTTTTCATGTAATTTTTTTTCTATATTTTTTATAAAATAATTAACTACTCGATTATAAGTATCTTCCAAGGACTCTGTGTCAGGAATATTTTCTTTTGGCAAATTTTTGTATACCTCAATGTTACTTGGATGATATGGGCTGTTTTTGTTCAATGGATCAGGTTTTATATTCCAGGATCTTCGAAATTCGAGTATTTTTTTTTCTCCAAATTTTTTTTTCATTTCATCTTTATTTAAACCTGTGAGTGCTCCATAATGTCTTTCATTGAGCTGCCATGCCTTAATTGATTGATCATTATTTCTTAAAGTGTTCTGTATAAGCTTTAATGTATTTATAGCTCTGAGTTGAAATGATGAAAAAAAATAATCTATTTTTATATTTTGATTTTTTATAACTTCGCCCGATTTACATGCTTCTAATTTACCCTGGGGAGTTAGATCAACATCCACCCAACCAGTGAATTTTTTTTGTAAATTCCACTCACTTTGTCCATGCCTTACTAAAATTAAATGACTCATTACTAAATTTTATTTATAAGATTATTTAGTATATGGCAAAATTATTTTTTCACATATTAAATATATTATTTTTTATTGTTTATTTATATCCAGG
>JBJLDM010000018.1:0-7816 GCA_045567135.1 Candidatus Pelagibacter sp. | reverse complement strand
TTCATTTTGAACATTTGATACATACCTTTTGGCTGAGCCTATCCATGAGCCAACTTTTTTTAACATTACTGGAAAATCTTTGGGGCCAATAATAATTATTGCTAATGAAACTATGATTAATATTTCAAACCAGCCAATTTGTGGCATCTGATTTATTCTTTTTTGTCGGAGTCTTGATTGTTTTCAGTAATATTTTTTGGCTGGCCTTCTTCCGTTTCGGTAGAATCTGTAGCCATACCTTTTTTAAAACTTTTAATGCCTTTAGCAACATCTCCCATTAAGCTTGAAATTTTACCTCGACCAAAAAGTAAAACTACCAAAATTACAACAATTGCTATTTGCCAAAATCCTATACTCATATTTATTTTATATATCTTTTATTATAGATTTTAAAGTGTCTTTTTAGTCGGTTTCTTTGTCTTTTAAAGTACTACCTAACATTTCATCAATATTAGAATAAATATTTTCTTTTTTCTCTTCTTGTTTCTCTTTGTAGAACTTGCCAGTACCAAAAACTGAAGCATCTATTGAAGTTGAATCAATAAGACCAGCTGAACCTAATTCATCAACAGTGGGTAGGTCAGATAATTTTTGAAGATTAAAATGGCTTAAAAAATCATCAGTTGTGCCATATTGAATTGGCTTTCCAGGTACATTTTTTCGACCTTGAGGTGTTACCCAATTTAGTTCCATAAGAATATCTAACGTATTAGTTCCAAATGCTACTCCTCTAATCTCTTCAATTTCTGCACGTGTTACTGGTTGATGATAAACTATTATTGATAATGTTTCTATTGCTGCTTTAGAAAGTTTTTTTTCAACTGTTTTTTGTTGAGACATTAAATTAGATAAATTTTGAGCTGTTCTAAATGACCATTTTTTGGAAATACAAACTAAATTGATTCCTCTAGACGAATATGTGTCTTTTAATTTGTTAAGAACTTTTTCAACATTAATATTTTTTGAAAGTTTTGACTCTATTGTATCAATATCTAATGGTTCAGCAGCAGCAAACAATATTGCTTCAACTTCACGATCTCCACTACTTAGGTTAGAAGGAAAATTTACAATATTATCTTTTTTATTTTTTTTCATATAACTTAATTTTCTCGTACAAAAATATCTCCAAATAAAGTATCTTGTTTAATTTTGATATTTCCTTCTTTTACTAATTCTAAAGATCCTGCAAAAATTCCAGCTTTACCTGTTTTTTTAAACTTTTTTTTCGTAATAAAATTCTTTGGTATAAGATCATCTATATTTTTCCAATCTGTTAATTTACCAAAAAAACTTTTTATTTGATTTATGCCCTCTTCTGTAGTGAAAACTGGTAATTTCGGAATATTAATTCTCTGAAAATCTTTAGTCATTATTATAGATGAATAAGTTTTTAAAAGCTCAAATAAACTAACAGAATATTCAGAGCTATATATTGATCTTATTTGACCTTTAACACCTCTCATAAAAATATCTTTACCAAGACGTTTCCTTTTCAACATCTGATCTGACAGTAATCTTATTAATTCTAGTTTTTTTAATTGTAATTTTAATTGTGCCGCAACCTCAAGAGCTTTAAATTCTTCTTCATCAGATTCTGGCAGCAGCAATTTTGACTTTAAGTAAGCAAGCCAAGTTGCCATTAACAAATATTCTGATGCAATTTCTAAATTTAAATCTTTAGACTTTGTAATAAAATCATAAAATTGATCTGCTAATTTAGTAATTGAAATATTTTCTAAATTAACTTTTTGTGATTTAGCCAGATCTAATAAAGTGTCTAATGGACCTTGGAAAGATGTTAAATTTACATTAAAATTTAAGGAATTATCAGTATTCATATTAAGATATTAGCTTATAAAATTCTGATGTTTTTTTCATTAAAAAACTATCTAATTTAGGTGAATTATTTGCAACCTTAATCATTTCAGACATTCTACCATTGCAGTGTAAAACTATATTACAACCTGCATTAAAAGCTTTAATAGTGTTTTTTTCGATTGTAAATTTTAGGCCTTTCATTGAAACATCATCAGAAATAATTACATTTTTAAATCTAATTTTATTACGGATAATATTAATTATTTTTTTTGAGTGTGTTGCTGTATTTATTGGATCAATTGATTCGTAAATAATATGCGCAGTCATGGCAAATAAAGATTTTTGCTTTTTAAATGTAAAAAAATCATTTTTTAATAAATATTTTAAACTTTTTTTTACTATAGGTGTTTTTAAATGGCTATCTGTCAATGCTAGACCATGCCCAGGAATGTGCTTTATTACAGATGCAATTTTGTTTTTGTGAAACTTTTCTATAAATAAACTACCTAATTTTTTTACGATCTTTGGATCTTCTGAAAATGAACGATCCCCAATAATTTTATTAGTGTTTTTACGTCTAATATCTAAAACCGGTAAAGTATTTATATTAACTCCTATTTCACGTAACAAATAACTTAATTGATTAATGTAAATATTTAAATAATGAGAGATTTGTTTTTTATTTTTTTTATATATTAAAGCAAAGTAGTTTGCAGAAAAGGTTTTAGTAGTAATAATTTTTTCTAATCTTGAAACTCTACCACCTTCCTGATCAATTAATATTGGATAATTAATATCTTTAAATATAGATTTTATTTTTCCTACTAATTTTTGAGATTGCTCAATAGATTTAATATTTCTTGAAAAAAGAATTACACCCCAAGGTTTATATTTTTTTAAAAAAGAAATTTCGTTTTTGGTTATAGAGATACCTTTTAATCCAACTATAAAAGACTTTCTATATTTAATCATTTTCAATCAATTTCCAAAACTTATATTTTTTTTTTGATTTATCAGTATTATTATCGACATATTCAATAACATTTTGAGTGTCGTTTTCTAATAATGGCAAATTTTGTGAAAAATTTTTAATAACTTCATCGAAATTATTTAAACTACGGTAAAGCTTTTTTTCATAACTATCAGATAAATAAAATTTTAGTAAAATAAAAAAGAAAATAAAAATAGTTAACAAATGTAATAAGTATTTAAGCTCTTTAAGCATTACATTTTTTCCGGTGTGTTTACTCCAACTATATTCATTCCTGATCTAATAATGTTGGATATTACTTTAAGAAAAACTAATTTTTCATCTGAAATAATTTTATCTTTATTTATAAATCTCTTTGTTTCATCATCTTTACCCATATTCCAATAGGAATGAAATAATGATGCAAGTTCATATAAATAAGTAGGAACTCTATGTGGCTCTAATCTTTTACTAGAAATTTCTATACACTTGGGCCATTGGGAGATTTTTTGTAGTATTTTTATTTCATCAGTCGAATAATTAAAATTGTATGATTTAACTTTAATTTCATCGTTTATATTTTTGTTTATATGTCTAAATACAGATGCGATTCTAGCATAAGAATATTGTACATAATAAAGTGGGTTATCTTTTGATTTTTCTTTAACTTTACTAAAATCAAAATCTAATTCAACATCACTGCTTCTATTCAACATAATAAATCTAGTTGCATCTTTTCCAACTTCCTTAATAAGATCTTCTATTGTTATATAGTCGCCTTTTCTTTTTGACATTTTAAAGGGCTTACCATCTTTAATTAACTTAACTAGTTGGCTTACTTTACAAATTAATTTATTTTTTTCACCTGACAATGCTTCTACACATGCAGTAATTCTTTTAATATAACCAGCATGGTCAGCGCCAAGAATATTAATCATAGTATCAAAATTTCTATTCAATTTATTATTATGATAAGCCACATCACTAGCAAAATATGTCCAAGATTTATCAGATTTTTGTAATGGTCTATCTTTATCATCTCCAAAGTCTGTTGACCTAAATAATAGTTGCTCTCTTTCAACCCAATTATTTTTTTTTTCATCTACTGGAGCTTTTATTTTTCCAATGTAAACAAAATTTTTTTTTTAAGTTTATCAATTACTGTTTGAACTTCATTGTTGTTAACAATTTCAGTTTCACTTTGAAAATTGTCATGAGAAATACCTAAATTGTTTAAATTAGCTTTGATCAAAATTAAAGATTGGAATATAGCTAATGATGATAACTTGGCAGAAACATTATCAAAATTGTCAAATTTAGTATTTTTATTTTCTGCAATAATTTTTTTTGCAATTTCAATAAGGTAATCGCCAGGATATAAATCTGGATTGTCAATTGGAAATTTTTCACCATTAACAATTTCTCTTATTCTCAAATATACAGACTTAGTAAAACTTAAAATTTGATTTCCGTAATCATTAACGTAGTATTCTTTAGATACTTCGTGTTGATTGAACTTTAAAATATTTGAAATAACATCACCTAATATAGCACCTCTACAATGACCCACATGCAAAGGTCCGGTTGGATTAGCAGAGACAAATTCTATAAGATATTTTTTTTTAACTTCATTTGCGTTAATGCCAAATTTTTTATTGTTGTTAATAATTTCTTTTAAAAAATCATTCCAAAATACTGATTTAAATTTAATATTAATAAAACCAGGCTTAACAATTTCAACTTTGTCTATATTTGTATCATTTTTCTTTAAAGTACTTTCGATTTTTTTAGCGAGCTCTAATGGGTTTGTTTTATTAATTTTTGATAAGACCATAGCAACATTTGTTGAAATATCTGAATCAAATTGTTCTGGTGGAATGTCAACATTTATAGAATTTAGGTCTTTTGGAATTTCAATTAATCCTTCTTTATTAAGAATTATAATTAAGTCTTTAATTTTTTTTAAATAAATTTCAAAAATATTCATTATATTTTCTTATACAAGTTAATTGCATATCTGTCAGTCATTCCTGAAATAAAATCGGCTATCGCTCTATGTTTATCAAATTTTAATTGTTCTTTATTTAAAAATTTTCTTGGATTTTTCGCAATTTTATTAAATAATTTTTTGATAATTTTTTTACCATTTTCATTTTTTTTAATAACATTAATATTATTGTACATATTGATTCTTAAAAATGATCTAATCTCCTCAATTACATCATTAAAGTTATCTGAAAAACAAACTAAATTTTTATCTACTATATAAACATCATTTAATTTTTTAATCTTATTTTTATTAATATTCTTTAGTGTGTTATTAATTAAATCTTTTACCATTAAATTAATTGAGTCTCTTACTACTTGATAAATTATAATTTCTTTATTTATTTTTTTTTTATTTTTTGGATAAAGTTTAAAAATATTTTTAAAAAAATTAATTTCTAACAAATCATTTAAATTAAATAATTTAGCGCCAATACCATCTTGTATATCATGATTGTTGTACGCGATATCATCAGAAATAGATGCAATTTGAGCCTCAAGACTTGGAAAGTTTTCAAATTTTATTTTGCTTTTTAAATTTTTAAGTCCTATTAAATTGTCAATTTTTTCCTTATCATAAATTGGACCATTATGTTTTAATAAACCATCTATTGTTTCAACAGTTAAATTTAATCCTTTAAATTTAAAATATTTGTTTTCAAGAAACATAATTATTCTTAATGTTTGAAGATTATGATCAAAACCACCAAAGGCTTCCATAGACTCGTTTAGTGAATCTTCGCCTGCATGACCAAAAGGCGTATGTCCTAAGTCATGAGCTAAGCTCAAAGCTTCTGCTAATTCTTCATTTATTTTTAAATAACGAGCAATGGTTCTAGCAATCTGAGCAACTTCAATAGAATGGGTAATTCTAGTTCTGTAATGGTCACCTTCGGTATTAACAAAAACTTGTGTTTTATGCTTTAGCCTTCTAAATGATGCACTATGGATTATTCGATCTCTATCTCTTTGAAAAGGAGTACGGAAATTATTATTAGGCTCCTTAAATAAACGACCTTTACTTTTAAATAAACCTAATTTACTGAAGTTTTTCATGCTTTAAAATCAAAAAAAAATTATTATATTAGTAATATCAGTGTTGATATATGAATAAAGAAATTAAATTTACGGATAAAGCAATAAAACATATTAATAATTTGTTGCTAGATAAGGATAAAGGTTCTTTTTTTAGAATCGCCATTAAAGGTGGTGGATGTTCAGGTTTTCAGTATGATTTTTCTTTTGACAAAAATCTTGAAGCAGATGATTTAAAATTCAACAATATACTAATCGATAAAAAATCAGCAGAATTACTAAAAGGTTCAGAGGTAGATTTTGTTTCTGAACTTATAGGAGACTCTTTTAAAATTTCTAATCCACAAAGCAAATCCTCTTGCGGTTGTGGAGTTTCTTTTTCTCTTTAATGATTATTAGCTCTTGGAATGTAAATTCTGTTAGAGCCAGAATTGATAATATCAAAGATTATCTTAAAAATTATTCTCCGGAAATTTTGCTAATGCAAGAAATTAAAACTGAAGATCCAAATTTTCCCTACGATGATTTTAAAAAACTTAATTATGAAAGTTATGTATTTGGGCAGAAAAGTTATAATGGTGTAGCTATTATCTCTAAAAAAAAATTAGAAAATGTCAGGACTGACTTAATTAATGATAAATTAAAGCAATCTCGAATAATATCAGGTGAGTTCATTCTTAAGAAAAGGAAAATACAAATAATTAATATTTATACACCTAATGGCAACCCTGTTGATACAGAAAAATATACATATAAAATTAAATGGTTGGATGATCTTATAAAACAATTAAAAATATTAGCAAAAAAAAATGAAAATATTATTTTGGCTGGAGATTTTAATATTATTCCATCTGCTGAAGATGTTTATAATGTTAAAAGTTTCGAAGATGATGCCCTTTATAGATTAGAAATTAGAAAAAAACTTAGAGAAATAATTAATATGGGATACATAGATGGCTATCGACATCTACATGCAACTAAAGAAGGTTATACTTTTTGGGATTATATGAGAGGAGCTTGGCAAAAAAATAATGGTATGAGAATAGATCACTTTTTAATTTCTAACTCGTTAATAAATTTACTTAAAGGAGTTAAAATAAATAAAAATCCCCGTGGTAAAACTAAACCATCTGATCACACACCTATTGAAATTGAATTAGCTTAAAGATTTAATTTTATTTACTAACTCTTCATTTATGCTTCTTGGACCTTTATCTAATCTGTTTTTATGACGTCTTTCACCAGGAAGTCTTACACCTTCCATCGATTTCATCTTGTTAAAAAATTCATCTGAATGCTTAGCCCAATCAGTACCTGAGGTTTTTTCAGGAGAGATTGCTAAAATAAACTCTCCTCCACTTGGTGGACCTCCATCATTTTTATCTTTTGCTGCTGTTTCAAAACTAAAATTATCTCCAACTAAAGCACCAGCCATCAATTCTACCATCATTGCTATTGCTGAACCTTTATAACCACCGAAAGGTAATAAAACTCCTCCGTCCGCTATTGCACCAGGATCAGTAGTCTCTTTACCTTCTTTTGTTAAACCTGTTCCTAAAGGAACTTTGTGCCCTTCTCTTTTAGCAACCTGAACTTCACCCATTGCCATTGATGCTGTAGCCATATCATAAACAACTGGAGTTTTACCTGGTCTTGGCCACGCAAAAGAAATTGGATTAGTTCCAAACAATGGTTTTATAGCTCCTGCGGGAGCAACAGCAGGTTTATATGATGTACATGCAAAAGCAACTAAGCCCTGCTCTGCAATCATTTCTGTTTCAGGCCACATAGCAGCCATGTGATGCGAATTATTAATTGCTAAAACAGCTACTCCATTTTCTTTAGCTGCTTTTATTAATTCTGGAATACCTTTATTTAAAACAACAGGCGCTAAACAATTATTGCCTTGAACTTTAATTACTGATGAAGAAATCTTTTTAACTTCTG
>JBJLDM010000017.1:0-8052 GCA_045567135.1 Candidatus Pelagibacter sp. | reverse complement strand
AATTTTCAAGTAGCTTTTATGGCACCTACCGAAATTTTAGCACGTCAACATTTTAATTTAGCTAAGCAATTATTTCCAAAAAACATCAAAATTGAACTACTTTCAAGTAAGAGTGATAGTTTTGAAAAAAAAAAATTATTCAAGATCTAAAAAATCATAAAATCAAAATGGTTTTTGGGACACATGCAATATTTCAAAAAAAAATTATATTTTCTAAGCTAGGTTATATCATTATAGACGAACAACATAAATTTGGTGTAAGACAAAGAAAATTACTTTCTGACAAAGGAGGTAAAGATTGTGATATTTTATTAATGTCTGCTACTCCAATACCTAGAACATTAACTATGTCTATATATGGTGATATGGATGTCTCTATTATAAGAGAAAAACCAAATCATAGAAAAGAAATTAAAACATATAGTAAATTAGAAAATAAAATTAAAGATGTAATTAACTTTGTTAAAAAATCAATTAAAGAGGGAAATCAAGTTTTTTGGGTTTGTCCTTTAATTGAAGAGTCTAAAAAATTAGATCATCAATCAGCTATAGAAAAATATAGAACTTTAAATAAATTATTTCCTAATAAAGTAGGTTTGTTGCACAGTAAAATAGAAACTGATGAAAAAGAAGAAATATTAAATAAGTTTTTAAATAAAGAATACTTAGTTTTAGTTTCAACAACAATTATTGAAGTTGGAATCGATTTCCCAAATGCAAATGTCATAATTATTGAAAACTCTAATAAGTTTGGTTTATCTCAATTACATCAACTTAGAGGAAGAGTTGGAAGAGGATCTAAACAAGCTACCTGCATTTTATTATTTAAATCTAACTTGAGCGCTAATGCAAAAAAAACGAATAAAAATATTAAAGAATTCTAATGATGGCTTTAAAATATCAGAGGAAGATATGAAGTTAAGAGGTTTTGGTGACATTCTAGGTTTTAAACAAAGTGGAATGAAAAATTTTAAATTAGCAGACCCAGTGCATAATGAAGATCTTTTTATTTTAGCTGAACAACAAATTAAAAGGATAGAAGAAGAAAATATTGATATTGAAATATATAGACCACTACTAAAACTATATGATCAAGCTGATATTATAAATGATATAGTTTAATTTGTAGGATTTGAAGTACCAGCTGACACAATAAATTTAGAAGCCTCTTCAAAAGTCATATCCAAATATACAACTTCCTCTTCAGGAAACATTAATAAAAATCCACTTGTTGGATTAGGAGTCGTAGGTATAAAAACATTTATTAAATTCTTACCAGTTTTTTTTGAAATTTCTGTTTTGTTTTTTTTGGTTGCAAAACCAACTGCCCATGATCCTTTTCTAGGATATTCAATTATCACAACACTTTTTTTATCATTATTTTTATTTGCAAAGCTGTCTGTCATTTGAACTATTGCTGAATAAATTGTTCTTAAAAATGGTATTCTTTTAAATAAATCATTTATTAACTGTAATATTTTTTTTCCTAAAAAAGATAAAGACAAACCACCTATTAAAGTAATTAATAAAATTGATAAAAGAATTTCTAATCCAGGAACTGAAAATGGCAAATAATGATTTGGATTAATTTCTTTGGGTATAATATTTGATGAAATTTGAATTATAAATTTAGTTAGATAAAGTGTAATACCAATAGGTATTAAAACAACAACTCCTGTAAAAAAATAATTTCTAAGTTTATTTAAAAAAGAAGTTTTTTTTTTTTTTAATTTTGACATTACATATTATTAACTTGAATAAAAGACAATGAAAATAGATAAATTCTTTAAATATTTAAAGTTTTATTATTAAAGTCCATTTATATTTAGTATAATTATGATATTAGAAGAATATTCAATATGGATAGAAGAAAATTTATACAATATGTGGGTTGTGGATGCTGCGGATTCGTTCTGAACTCATGTTCAAATGTTCCTATTACTGACAGAAAACAACTAAGAATAATTCCGGAATCAAAGCTAAATGCCCAGGCAGCTCAAATATACGAAAAAATTAAAGAAAAGGAAAAATTAATTAAAGACGGTAATGAGATAACTAAAATAAAAGAAATTGGTAAAAAAATGGAAAATTCTATAAGTGAATACTTTTATCAATCTAATTTAAATGATCCTACTTCTAACTTTCAATGGGAATATATTTTAATTGAAAATAAAAAAATGAAAAATGCCTGGTGTATGCCAGGAGGAAAAATTGCTGTGTATTCAGGTATATTAGATATTACTAAAAATACAGATGGTTTAGCCGCTGTAATGGGTCATGAAATTGCTCATGCTGTGGCAAAACATTCAGTAGAAAGAGCTAGCAGAGGTGTACTTATAAATACTACATTTCAAATTACAGATATTCTTACAGGTGGAAAAATTAGCCAAGTAAACAGAACAACAGGTATGGATACTGTTGGTCTTCTTGCTAAATTAGGAATAATGAACCCATTTAGTAGAAAGCAAGAAAGTGAAGCAGATTATTTAGGAATGATTTTTTCTTCGTTATCGGGTTATGATATTCGAGAGACAAAAAAAATTTGGCAAAGAATGAAAGAAGCTAATAAAGGAAAAGAACCTCCTGAATTTATGAGCACACATCCTTCATCTTCAAATAGAATAAAACAAATTAACGAATGGATGAATGAAATAATAATTGATTACCCACCAATAAAAGTTTCATAATTATTGGTGAGCCCTGTTGGACTCGAACCAACGACCCATTCCTTAAAAGGGAATTGCTCTACCAACTGAGCTAAGGGCCCATCAACAAAAAAACTTATAGACTTTTTTTTAAAATAATCAATGCGTATAAAATATTACAACTTACCGATATATTTGTCGTGAAAATCATTAAAAGTGCCATTTTTAATGTGTTCCCTTATTGATTCCATTAATTCTTGATAAAAATTAATATTATGCAGTGTTAGTAGCATAGATGCTAAAATTTCATTTGTATTAAATAAATGATTTAAATAATTTTTAGAATACTTATTTAAATTAAAATTATTACATTTTGGATCAAGTGGATGATTATCTTTTTGATATTTTGAATTTTTAATACTAATCCTCCCTTCCCATGTAAAAGCTAAGCCAGTTCTGCCAGATCTAGTAGGTAATACACAATCAAACATATCTATGCCTCTTTTAACCGCACCAAGTATATCTGAAGGTGTTCCTACACCCATTAAATACCTAGGTTTTTTTTCTGGTAAATGGTTCTTAAGTGAATCGAGTACAGAAAACATTTCTTTTTGAGACTCACCCACAGCTAATCCACCAATTGCATATCCATCAAAATTAATTTTTACCAATCTTTCTATAGATTCTTTTCTTAAATCGTCAAATAAACCCCCCTGCACTATTCCAAATAACCCTTTCTGTGGATTGCTTCCAAAGGCAATTTTTGATCTTTTTGCCCAATACATCGAGAGATCCATTGAATCATTAATAATATTTTTATCACTATTATTTTTTGGACACTCATCCATAACCATTACTATGTCAGAATCTAATCCTTTTTGAATTCTGATACTTTCTTCCGGGCTTAAAATAAATTCTTTACCATCTATATGTGATTTAAAAATAGCACCTTTTTCACGATCAATTTTATTTAATTTTGATAATGACATAACTTGAAATCCACCTGAATCAGTAAGAATAGGAAGTTTGCAATTCATAAATTTATGTAAACCACCTGCATTAATAATTCTATCAACACCAGGCCTTAACATTAAATGATAAGTATTTGATAAAATTATTTCACTTCCAGTTTTAATTATATCATCAATAAATGTAGCTTTAACTGTTGCTTGAGTGCCAACGGGCATGAAGGCTGGGGTTTGTATATTTCCGCGATGAGTTTCTATTAGACCAGTTCTTGCGAATTCACATTTTTTACTGACATTAAAAGAAAACTTTTTTAATGACATTGAACATTATTATTTTGATTTAAAACTGATAATTTTATCTGGATCTGAAACTGAACCGTTATTATTTTCATCACCTCTTTTGATCTTGTCTACTGCTTCCATGCCTTCTATAACTTTTCCGAATACTGTATATTGTCTATCTAAAAATGAAGCTTCTTTAAAACATATAAAAAATTGACTGTTAGCACTATTAGGGTCTTGAGATCTAGCCATTGATAATGTTCCTCTTTCATGTGGAAGATCATTAAACTCTTCCTTAAGATCAGGTAAGTCCAGAACCACCCATACCAGATCTTCTTAAATCAAACTCAGCATTAGAACTATTACCAAATTTAACCATCGCCAGTTTGAGCCATAAAACCATCTATAACTCTATGAAATACAACATTATCGTATTGTCCACTGTCAGCTAGTTCTTTAATTCTTTTAACATGATTTGGAGCCACATCTTCGAACCAATTCTATTTTCACCATCACCATCTTTTAACCTTTAAAATCATTATATTTTCCTTTGCTATTAAATTATTGCTAAAAATTATTAACAAAACAAATACTAAATAAAAATTTATGCATATTTATCTTTTAATGCTTTAACTGTACTTTTTGTAGTAAATTTTCTAACATCACCACCTAATTCAATTATTTCTTTAACCAAATTTAGATGAAATAATTTGATTTTCTACATCTGACATTAAAAAACTGTTTCAATTTTATTATCTAATTTTCTATTCATTCCAGCAAGTTGAAATTCATATTCAAAATCTGAAACTGCTCTTAATCCTCTTAAAATAACTTTTGATTTCATTTTTTTACACAAATCTGTTGTTAATGAATTAAATTGTATAACTTTTATTTTATTTTTTTTCATTTTTAAATCTTTAAATAAAGCTTTATTTATAATGTTAAGTCTTTCATTTATATCAAACAAATAGTTTTTATTACTACTTTCAGAAACTGCAATTATAACTTTATCAACTATCTTTAGAGCTTTTTTTATGACATCTATGTGTCCATAGGTTATTGGGTCAAATGTTCCTGGGTATAGAGCATTATTTTTCATTATAACAAATTATCATCGATCTTAATTGCTGAAACAACTTTTTCATCACCAGAAAGTTTTATAATTCTAACACCCTGTGTATTTCTTCCTGCTATTCTAATTTCTTTAACAGCAACTCTGATTACTCTTCCTGTATTTGTTGAAATCATTATTTCATCACCTTCGTTTACAGGGAAAGATGAAGAAACATTGCCGTTTCTATCAGAATTAACTATGCCAATTATTCCTTTCCCACCTCTATTTGTTACCCGAAAATCAGAATGCGATGTTCTTTTACCATAACCATTTTCAGTAATAGAAAGTATAAATTTTTCTTTTGCTTTTGCTTCAATTTTTCATCTTTTGAAGTTTTTTCCATTTTGTTTATTTTTATAATGATCGATTATCGAAAGAGAAACTATACTATCTTTATCTGAAAGGTTTATTCCTCTTATTCCCTTAGATGATCTTCCTTTAAAAATTCTCAATTTTTTAGACTCAAATCTTATACATTTTCCAAGTTTTGTATTTAAAATAATATCTTGATCATTTTTGCAAATTTCTACTCCTATAATTTTATCATTATTATCTAATTTCATTGCAATTTTGCCAGATGCATTAATTGATGAAAAATCTTCTAAGCTATTTTTTCTAATTTTACCTTTACTAGTTGCAAAAACTATTTGCATATTTTTTAGTTCAGATTGATCATCAGGAAAAGGCATAATTGAGCTTATTGATTGGTGATTTTTTAACGGTAAAATATTAAATAAAGATTTACCTTTAGATATAGAAGTACCTTCTGGAATTTTCCATGCTTTTAATTTATAAACTAAACCTTCTGTTGAAAAAAAAAGTACTGAAGTGTGAGTGCTTACAGAAAGTGTTTGTACAACTGAGTCTTCTTGTCTTGTTTTAATTCCTGACTTGCCTTTTCCACCTCTTTTTTGCTGTTTTACTGCGCTTAGTGAACCTCTTTTAATATAACCTTGCAAAGTAATTGTAATTAGAACTGCTTCTTTTTGAATTGTCTCTTCTATATCATAATTTAAAATTGCATCGATAATTTTTGTCCTTCTTGGTGCTGAGTATTTTTCTTTTATATTTGTTAATTCAGTACTTATGACATTCATTAATTCTTTTTTTGAATTAATTATTTTTTTATATTGAATAATGAGTTCAGATAATTTTTTAATTTCTAACTCTATTTCACTTATACCTAATGCTGTAAGTTTTTGTAATCTTAATTCTAAAATAGAAACTACTTGTGGTTCACTAAACAAATAAGAGTTTTTAGTATTTTTATTTTCAATTAATTTAATAAATTTAGAGGTTTTATTTATTTTCCATTTCGTTGCTAATAAAGATTTCTTTGCATCATCTGGAGTTTTGGATGATCTAATAATTTTTATTATCTTGTCTAAATTTTCTACTGATACAGATAATCCAATTAAAATATGTGCACGATCTTCAGCTTTTTTTAAATCAAATTTTGTTTTTTTAATAACAACATCTTCTCTAAAAGATAAAAAGTTTTCTAAAAATTCCTTTAAATTACAAGTTTTAGGTTTTTGATCAACTATAGCAAGTGTATTAAAACCAAATGAACTTTCTATTGATGTATATTTATATAATTGCCTTTTTACTGTCTCTGGTTCAACATTTCGTCTTAAATCAATTGATACTCTTATTCCTTTGCTATTAGACTCATCTCTAATATCACTAATTCCTTCTATTTTTTTTTCTCGTATAAGTTCTACTATTCTTTCATTTAAAGAAGATTTATTAACTTGATAAGGTACAGAAGTTATTACAATTCTTTCTTTGCCATTTTTTCTTTGTTCAATTTTAATATCTCCACGTATTTTAAAAGAACCTCTTCCACTTTTATAACCTTCTTTAATAATGTTTTTTCCAATAATTGTTCCTCCAGTTGGAAAATCAGGTCCTGGTATATGCTTCATTAACTCATTTAATTTGATGTCTTTATTTTTTATTAAAGCAAGAGTACCATCTATTACTTCCCCTAAATTGTGCGGTGGAATACTTGTGGCCATACCTACTGCGATACCTCCGGCACCATTAACTAACAAATTAGGATATTGTGCAGGTAATACTACGGGTTCCTTTTCAGTTTCATCATAATTACTTTTAAAATTTACAGTATTTTTTTCGATGTCATCAATTAAATACTGTGAAATTTTTGCTAACTTTGTTTCTGTGTATCTCATAGCTGCTGGTGGATCACCATCGATTGATCCAAAATTTCCTTGTCCATCTATCAAAGGTAAGCTCATTGAAAAATCTTGAACCATTCTAACTAATGCATCATAAACAGCTTGATCACCATGTGGATGATACTTACCTATTACATCACCAACTATTCTTGCAGATTTTCTAAATTGTTTACTCCAATCAAAACCACCTTTATACATTGCATAAATAATTCTTCTATGAACTGGTTTTAACCCATCTCTAACATCTGGTAACGCTCTACTTACAATAACACTCATTGCATAAGAAAGATAAGACGAGCTCATCTCATCATACATTGCTATTGGTTTAATATTTGAATTTTTAGTATTTTCTATTTTTTGCATAAAATCTAAAATGGAATTTCATCATCCAGATCATTCTGCGTATCTTGTGAAATATCTTCGGCAGTTTTTGTATTATCTTGCTTAGTAATATTATTTGAACCTCCACCGCCAAGCATTGTTAAAGAAGAATTATAACCTTGTATTACTACTTCTGTTGAATATTTATCTTGTCCAGATTGTTCATCTTTCCATTTTCTTGTTGAAATCTGGCCCTCTACATAAATTTGTGCACCTTTTTTAAGATATTGCTTTACAACATTTACAAGACCTTCATTAAATACAACTATGCGGTGCCATTCAGTTTTTTCCTTTTTTTCACCAGTATTTTTATCTTTCCAAGACTGGCTTGTTGCTAAACTTAATCTAGCTACACTCTTGCCATTAACCATTTGTTTGATTTCTGGATCTGCGCCTAAACGTCCAATTAATAATACTTTATTTAAACTTCCTGCCATAATATTTTAATGATGATATAAATA
>JBJLDM010000016.1:0-8234 GCA_045567135.1 Candidatus Pelagibacter sp. | reverse complement strand
CATTTGCTTTCTATGCATTTAGATGTTTATTCACAACTAAAGCTTTTGTCGATCAATATGGTATGGGAGATGGTGCAGCTATCATGACAAGATTTTTTGGGTCTATTTTTGTTGGCTCTGTGGTGATGGCAATATGGGTTGGTTTTATAAGACCTAATGGATTGGAAAACACGTGGGCATTCTTTAATTTAATATTTTTACAAAACGCAGCGGCTTTTATATTTGCTATTTGGTCTCACCAAAAAGGAAACTTGGGTACCAATGAAAAAACTTCTATTGAAGGAATAATTGCACCTGGAGTTTTGACTTTTTTAAGTGCTGTACTTTGTTACGGACTAGCAGATAAAATTTATTCATAAAAACCAAATAAAAGAAGGAAAAACATGTCTATAATAGAAAAAATGTCGAAAATAGTAAATGATGGTGATGCTGCAGCAGCAGATCAATTAATACATGATGATTATCAATTTTTAATGCATTCATCTGGAAAAAAACTAGGTAAGTCAGATGTGATTAAATGGCTTGGTATGAAAGACGTTCAAAAAGAAAAAGTAAGAATACTTTTTGAAAATGATGAGGTTGGATTTGAACATGCATTTGTAAGTTACAAAGATGGTAATAAAGAAGCGGTTATGACTTATTATAAATTTAAAGATGGTAAAGTTGCCTATCAAGAAACAGGAGCAACTAAGCTACCAAAATAATATATGTCTTCAATTGATTTTTATTTTTCTATTGGAAGTACGTACACATATCTATCTGTTACAAGAATTTTAGATGTTGAAAAGAAACATGGTGTAAAATTCAATTGGAAACCCTTTAGTGTAAGAGCAATAATGAAAGAAATGAATAATATTCCTTTCCCAAAAGATAAAAAAAATAAAGTCGATTATATGTGGAGAGATATTGAAAGACGCGCAGAAGGATACGGTTTTTTTGCAAAAACTCCTGTCCCTTATCCTTTGAGTGAGTTTGATTTAGCTAACAAACTAGCTATTCTAGGTTTAAAAGAAGGTTGGGGTATTGATTACGTAAGATTAACTTACAAAAGATGGTTTCAAGAAGGAAAAGAGCCAGCGACTGAACCTAATATTTCTGAGATATGTTCTGAACTGAAATTAGATAAAGACAAAGTAATTTCTAATGCAAATAATGAAGAAATAGAAAAAAAATATTTAGCAAATACTGATAGTGCTCGTAATAATAAGGTTTTTGGCAGTCCATCTTTCATAATTAATAATGAAATCTTTTGGGGAGATGACAGAATGGAAGATGCTATAAACTGGTCAAAAAAATAATGGGAAATTTAACAGCTTATATAATTTTAATAGTTGCTGTTGTATTAGGTACTGCAGCAAATGGTTTTGCAAAAAGTGCCCAAGGATTCACTTTATTAATGCCAAGTATTGTAACTGCAATCAGTATTGTTGGTTGTATGTATGCCTTATCACTTGTCATGAAATCAATACCTGTTGGAGTTACTTATGCTTCTTTTGCAGGACTTTGTATTATTGCAACTAGCTTAGTTGGTCTTATAAAATTTAACCAAGTTCCAAACATGTATGTAATTATAGGGCTTGGATTAATTGTCGCTGGCGTTTTAATGGTAAATTTACTAGGTAAAACTAATACCTAATTGTCGCGTAAAAATATAATTACATTGAAAAATACTGTTTAAACACTATTTTCACGTTTAGAATCATTCTAACTATATGAACTCACTGTATAAAGTTATTATAACCTACGAATTAGTTTTTTTATTGTTTTGGAATATTTTATATTTGTCTAATTCTGATATTGAAAATTGGTTTACAGAAAAATTTTTAACTGCACTTTTTGTATTTTTATCGACTATGGCTTTAGGTGCCACATTGATGTACATAATATTTATTAGTTTAAAAATTTCAGGAATTTCGGAATATTTAAAAAGTATCAAAGATCCAAGAAAAAATTCAAATGAGTAAATATTTAATTTTTGGAGCAACAGGGTCTATAGGCACAAAGCTTGCTGAAGAATTACATAAATCTAACAAAGAAATTCATCTTATTGGAAGAAATAAAGATGAACTTCAAATATTATCATCAAAATTAAATTGTGATTATACAGTTTTAGATATTTTGAACGATAATATTTCAGAATTTGTAAAAGATGAGTTTAAAAACATAGAAGTATCAGGCATAGCATATTGTGTTGGATCAATTGATTTAAAACCATTAAAAATTTCAAAAAAAGAGGATTTTCAAAAGTGTTTAGATCTAAATTTTTTCCCTGTTATCGAAATTATTAAATCTCTACAAGAAAATTTAAAAAAAAATAATGGATCTATTGTTCTTTTTTCAACAGTTGCTGTTCGAAAAGGTTTCACAAATCATGCTATAATCTCATCTACAAAAGGTGCCATAGAAGGATTAACAGTTTCTTTAGCTGCTGAATTTGCTCCTAACATAAGAGTGAATTGTATAGCTCCAACTTTAACAAACTCAAAAATGTCACAAAATATTCTAAAAAGTAAAATCATGGCAGAAAGTATCGCAAAGTCACATCCTATGAAAAGAATAGGAAAACCAGAGGATGTTGCATCAATGGCAAAATTTTTACTAGCTGATGAAAGTCCATTTATTACAGGTCAGATAATTAGTGTTGATGGTGGTAAATCGTCTCTAAATTAATCAAAGAATAATTAATGAAAAAGAATATTGATGACGTCATTGGTATGGCTTGGTCAGATAAAATTTCTTTTGAAGAAATTAAAAAAAAAACAGGTCTTAAAGAAAAAGAAGTTATTTCTTTTATGCGAAAAAATTTAAAAAAAAAAAGTTATGTGATTTGGAGAAAAAGAGTAAGGGGACGCCTGTCAAAGCATAGAAAAAGATCTAAAGTCAAACTAAGTAATTATGAATTTTAAGCCATCTCGAGAATTTGCTATCGAACAACTAGATAATTTTATAGAAAAAAATCTTATAGAATATTCAAAATTAAGAAATTTTGATTTTGGACCTGATAGAAGGTCAAATATTTCATGCTTATCACCTTACATAAATCATGGTGTTGTTAATGAATCTGAAATTATAAATAAATCATTAAAGAAATTCTCCTTTATAAAAAATGAAAAATTTATTCAAGAAGTACTCTGGAGAGTATATTGGAAAGGTTGGATGGAACTAAGACCCAAAGTTTGGTCTGATTTTTTAAATGACTTAAATGAAATTAAACTAAAATACAAAAATAATGAAAACTATTTAAATGCTATCAATGGGAAAACAAATATAGATTGTTTTAATCATTGGGTAGATGAATTAAAAAACTATAATTATCTCCATAATCATACAAGAATGTGGTTTGCAAGTATTTGGATATTTACTTTAGAGCTTCCATGGCAACTTGGTGCAGAGTTTTTTATGAAACATCTATTTGATGGAGATAGTGCCTCAAATACACTTGGATGGAGATGGGTAGCTGGCATTCAAACAAAGGGGAAACATTATATTGCACAAGAATGGAATATAAAAAAATTTACAAACAATAAATTTGATAAAATTAAATTAAACGAGAATTCATTACCTAAAACTGATGGGAGAACATATTCAATAATTGACAAGGAATTTAATAATAATCTATTTTCTGAAGAAAAAAAATTGTTAGTTTTTGACAACAATTTATCTTTTGAAACTACAGAGTTTACAAATAAAAATTTTGAAAAAATTTTTTTAGTTTTAAATAGTAATGAAACAAGAAAAATAAAATTAAGTGAAAAAGTATTAAATTTTAAGAAATTTCTTACTCATGACCAAGATAAAAGATTAAAACAAAAATCTATAAATTGTGAAATAATAAATATTGAGGAACTTAAGAATATTAATGAAGACATTTATGCGTTATATCCTTCTGTAGGAGAAAACCTTGATTATATTAACTCTATTAATCTAAAAAATATTAAATTCTTATATAGAAAAATCGATAAATATTCCTGGAAATTTTGCAACAAAGGTTTTTTTAATTTTAAAAACTATATTCCAAAGATAGTCCAGGAATTTATTTAGAAGAACACCTTTTTGAACAATACTTAACTCGATCCCAATTTAGTCTCCATTTTTTTCTCCAAACAAATGGTCTTTTGCAAACAGTACATAGTTTAAAGGGTAAATTTTGTTTTTTCATCTTAGCTGATTTTTATTTTTTAAAAATAAAAAATAAGCGACTACTTCGTAACCATAATGAAACAAAATAAATAATAGTTTAATAGAAAATATTTTAGCTAAAAAGTTATATTTTGGAATTTTCGACCAAATTAAAACAAACGCTTTAGCGCCCCCTATTACCTTTCCATCATCTATCACATGAAGTCTTCTTAATAATTCCTCTTGTGTTTTAGATGTTAATTTTAAAGCCTCGTCATTGTTTGTGATATCAATCCATTCTAAATTACTATCAGAAATTTTTTTATAGTGATTTATTTCCAATCTACAAACATTACATGAATTATTAAAAAAAACTTTAATTGCCATATGTATTCTTGTTTATAAATTTTTCAGCCTCTGACAATATTAATTTTTTTCTATCAGGTTTTATTTTATCAAAAACTCTAACCATCATTGAAAGTCTAGGATTTTTAATAAAAAAATTTCTATTTTTATTAATAAATCTCCAATACAAACCGTCCATGGTATTACACCAATCACCTCTTTTAAAATCCATCATTTTCATAAAATAACTTGATCCGCATATATAAGGTTTTGTTGCAAAGATTCCTCCATCGCTGAACAATCCCATACCATAAACATTTGGTACCATCACCCAATCAGAAGAGTCTACAAACATTTCCATAAACCATTGATAAACTTTTTTTGGTTTTATTTCACAGAGATTCATTATGTTTGAGAGTATCATTAGTCTTTCAATATGGTGGGACCATCCATACTGTAAAGCATTTCTAATTGCATAATCTAATGGTGGTAAACCAGTGGTGCCGTCGTACCAAGTGTCTTTCATTCTTCTATTTTGTTTAAAAAAATTTTTGTTTTCCATTTCTGAACTATAATTCTGATATATGCCTCTCATAAATTCACGCCATCCAATTACTTGTCTTACATATCCTTCTAGTGAATTTATTCTAATTTTATTTTTTTTATGAAAATCTATAATTTTTTTTATTATCAAATCAGGTGTAATTAAACCTAAATTTAAGTATGGACTAAGAGCACTATGAAAAAGAATATTATTTTGTTGATTAACTGCATCTTCATAATCACCAAATAAATTTGATTTTTCTTTTATAAAGAAATTTAATAATTTAATTACTTCATCGTACTCAGTAGCAAACCAAAAATCTTCAGTACTTCCGGGGTGATTTTTGAATAGTTTTTCAATTATAGGTGATAAAATTTTTGTGTGCTTTGTTTGATTTACTTTAGGAAATTTTGGTATTGATATATTTTTTGGAAGTTTATTTCTATTATCTTCATCAAAGCTCCACTTGCCTCCCTCAGGAGTACCATTCTTTTTCATTAAAATATTAAATTTCTGTCTTTTCTCCTTATAAAATGTTGCCATAAAGGGTTTTTTTGTTTTTGATAAATAATTTTTAAAATCTTCTCTTGAATTCAAAAACATTGGTGATTTAACATAATTTAATTTAATCTTTGATTTGTTTATGAAATTTTTAATTTTTGCTTCAAAAAACTTATCTTCAATTTCAAAACAAGTTATTTCCTTTATATTTTTAGATGAAATAACTCTTTTTAATTTTTCTATATAATTTTTTTTAAAATCTGTGGAATCAATTCTTGAGTACTCTATTTTAAATTTATTTACTTTTAAACTTTCAGCATAAGATCGCATGGACGAAAGAAACAATAAAATTTTTAATTTATGATGTTTTTCGTATGAGCATAACTCATAATCTTCAGACATAAATACAATATGATCTTGTTTATATTGATCTAATTTTTTTAAAGGAAATAGTTGATTTCCAAGTATTAAAAGTAATTTCATAATTTTATAAGGAAATAAAATATATGTGAAAAAAGTATATATTCTTTATGACGCAGGTTTAAAATTTGTTTTTGTTTACTAAACAAACTATTAATACACAAAATAATGATTTCAAAAAAATATTCTCAATTACTTTTTGTATTAATAGTTGGTTTTTTCACCAGTTTAGTAATGACATTGTTAATAACATTCGTTAATACAGGTCTAGATGAGTATTACATTGATAGATTTTTAAAGGCTTGGTCAGTAAGTTTACCAATTGCAATTGGAACTGTTCTGGCTCTTAGTCCAATCGTAAAAAAGTTTGTAGATAAAATAACTAAATAACTCAAAATGGAAGGATATGATTGCCTTCTTTATTCATGTTAATTTCATAATCTTTACAAACATGAGATATATCAAGATGAGAATATAGATGTGGAAACATATTACCATCAGATGCCTGCTCATAAATTAAATTACCTAGTTTTAATGCTTCAACTTTTAATAAAACCAATTCTCTTTGATTTAAAAAATATTTTTTTAACGTTCCTTTTAATTGATCTTTATTAGAAAAATGAATGAAACCATCCTCTATATCTTTATTTGATCCTACAAATTTACCATCTTTTTTTGCTTTTAGCCATTCACCCTTGGTACAAATTTTATAAATAAATTCAAAATCCATCTTTATACTTAAAAGCTTTACTATTTATAAATTTTATCAACTTCTACTTGGTAAGCTTCAACTAATTTATTATTTTGATTTGCTACACCCATAACATCAATCATTTCTTTAATCATCTCAGCTGTTGCACCTTTTTTCATTGCAGCAGCTGTATGAGATTTAGTGCAATACTCACAACTATTTGTCATTGAAACAGCAACATAAATTAATTCTTTCGTTACAGCATCTAAAGCACCTGGCTTCATAACTTGTGAAGTTGAATTCCAAGTTCTTTCTAAAGTTTCCGGACTATTTGCAATATATTTCCAAAAATTTGGAACTTCTGTAATTTTTCTTACACTTTTTATCTCATCAAAAACTTTTTTAACTTTTCCGGTAGCTTCATTTTCATTAATTGGTTTAAACATTGGCATTTTTCCTCCTAATTATAAATTGATTCTATTTTTGGCATTAATGTTAGTAGTTCTTTTGTATAATCATGTGATGGATTTTTAAATAATTCTTCAGTTTTTGAAATTTCACAAAGCTTTCCATTTTTTAGTACTGCTATTTGATCACACATTTGCCTTACCACAGGTAAATCATGACTAATAAATAATATTGTCAGGTTTAACTGCTCCTGTAAATCTTTTAATAAATTTAATATTTGTGCTTGAATGCTCACATCTAGAGCAGAAGTTGGTTCATCACACACAAGAAGTCTAGGTTGTGTTGCAAGAGCTCTTGCAATAGATATCCTTTGTCTTTGACCTCCCGAAAATTCATGTGGATATCGTTCTGCAGATTGTTGAGTTAGTTCAACAGATTCTAATAAATCATAAATATAACTATCTAAATCTTTTGAACTAATTGAAGGGTTGTGAAGTTTTATAGGTTCTGAAACTATATCTTTGACTTTTAATCTTCCATTTAAAGATGAGTAAGGATCTTGAAATATCATTTGAATTTGTTTTCTAAACTTCATCATTTCTTTACTACCTTTTATTTTTGTTATGCAAACATTGTCAAAATCAATATCTCCAGCACTTGGGCTGTATAAATTTACAATCATTTTAGCTATTGTTGATTTACCACTTCCACTTTCACCAACTAGTCCAAAAGACTCTCCTTCTTTTATATTAAAAGATACATCGTCTACAGCCATTACTGAATTTTTATTACTTTCTACAAAAAAACTATCATCAAAAGTTTTGCTTAAATTTTTAACTTTAACTAAATCCTGATCGATAATTTCTTTTTTAGTCCACCTGTTTAAAATTTTAATATTAGTTTCACCTTCATTTTTGTTTTCTTTTTCGATTATTTTAAATCTATTTATTTTTTTATTTGTAGGAGGAACAGAGCTTACAAGTGCTTTTGTATAAATCTCTTTAGGTTTAGTAAGTATTTCTTTAGTAGGTCCTATTTCTACAAGATTTCCATTTTTCATTACCGCTACTCTGTTTGTTGTTTCTGAGATAACACCCATGTCATGAGTAATCAATATTACTGCTAAATTTCTTTCTTTAGTTAGTTTTTTAATTAAATCTAAAATTTGAGATTGTATTGAAACATCTAATGCAGTAGTTGGTTCAT
>JBJLDM010000015.1:0-9117 GCA_045567135.1 Candidatus Pelagibacter sp. | reverse complement strand
ATAGTAAAATCTCTTCGCTCTGCATCTTGAAGCCAATTGTTAGTAAATTCTACTTTGGCATGCCTTCCATCTGTTGATACATCACACCTCAAAGAAGTTATCTCATATTTTTCATTTTCAATTGATGCAGTAATCGTTCCATGTGTCATTCCAGTTTCGTAAAAATTTATTCCATTTTTTTGTAAAGCACTTTTTACTTTTATTGGTTCAATATTTGTAGCTAGGTCAATATCTTCAACTTTTTCATTATTTAATATTTTTCTTATACATCCTCCAACGTATCTTACTTCTGCCTCATCTGAGTAATTTTCTATAGCTTTAAATATTTTTTCTATGCTAGTTTCTTTTTTTAATATTGAAAATTTTAAACTAACAACAGTTAAGTTTTTTGATAAATAAAAGATCTTATTTAATAAATTAAACATATTTGGCTGGGGCGCTAGGATTCGAACCTAGGAATGGCGGTACCAAAAACCGCTGCCTTACCACTTGGCTACGCCCCAAAATTAAATTATTACTTCCTAATAAATAAATTTTTATATAATTTTTGATAAAATACACCAACATTTATTTAATTTTCTTTTATACATTTTTAACGCTTTTTTCGCTGACACTTTTGACTTAAAATACATAACTAATGTAGATCCAGAGCCTGTCATACGAACAAATTCGGCTTTTTGGTTCTCTAGAAGCTTATTTTTTAATATTTTTAATTTAGAATATTTTTTAAATGCACTTATTTCTAGGTCATTTTTACTCTGAACTATCGTACGGTCATTAATATTTGCTTTTTTATTTAAAAAATATTGTTTTTTTGAAAAGATTTTATTCATAGCAAAAATTTCTTTTGTAGAACATCCATAAAATGGCTTTACTAACAAAACATTGTATTTTATTTTTCTTTTAATTTCTTTTACATTGCCATTAGAATGTAAAATTTTTGATTTATTGGTTAATCCCAATATTACATCTGAGCTAATTTTTTTTGCACAAATCTTTGCTTGTTTTATGTTTAATAATCCCTTTTTAATGAAAAAACATAAAATAGTTGCTGCATTCATTGATCCGCCACCCATTCCAGATTTTTGAGGTATATTTTTTTTTATTACAATTTTATATTTTTTTTTACCTAATATTTTTTTTTTATCTAATATATTTAATAATTTAATCACCGTATTTTTTTTTGTGATTCCTTTATAAAATCTTCCCTTAAAGATAACTTCATGTGATTTATAATTAGTTTCTTGAATATTAATTAAATCCGACAAACCAATAAAAACAACAAGACTTTCAATAAAATGAATTTTTTTTGATACTGATTTACCAATAATGTTTAAATTAATATTAATCTTAGCATTAGATTTTAATCTATGAACTTTCATTAATTTTTTTTGGTCCTTTAAGTAATTTAGTTTTAATTCTTATTTTTATTTCATCATCTGCATCTTTCAATTTCAAAACATTATTCCAAAAATAATTTGCTTGAATTTTTCTATTTAAACTCCATAAGATATCTCCATAATGATCGTTAACGATTGGGTCGTTTGGCATTAGCTCTAAAGCTCTACGCATAAGAATTTCAGCTTCTTCAAATTTTTCAGTAAGATAATAACCCCATCCAACTGAGTCAATTATATAAGGATCGTTTTCATTTAATTCATAAGCTAACTCTAACATTTCAATTGCTTTTGGAATTTTATAATTTCTCTCAAGCCAAGAATAAGCTAAATAATTTAAAATATATGAATTATCAGGTATAATTTTTAATGCGGCCAATAAATCAATATCGGACTTTTCATAATTACCTATCCTTTCATAGCTACCCCCTCTTTTATAAAGTAAATCTGCATATATAGATTCATCTTTGTCAACGCCTTGCATAACTTCAGAATATAATTTAATTGCCTTATCATATTTTTTAAAACTTTTATAAATATTGGCCATATCAAATAGAATTTTTGTAGATGGATTATTAATTTTATTAAAATTTTTTTCTAAATATTTTAAAGATTGATCATCATTTTGTTTTTTAGATATTATTTTTGAATTTATTTTTATTCTATACCAATAATATAAGCTGTCCTTTTTATCAAAATTTTTGAGAATATTTTTACTTTCTTCAAAATTTTCATTAATAAAGTAATTTTCAGCAATCAAAGATAGATTGAATTTAAATTTTTTGTTTAAAAAATTTGATATACTTAAATAAAAATTTGATTTTTCAAAGTCTTCTTGTGTGGAATACAAATTTGAAATCAAAAAAAAGAATTCACCTAAAATATCTGTTTCATTTTTACATGAAAATATTTTTTCAAAATTACTAGCTTTATTTTCATCAATCCATAGTTTAGTTTGTAAAATAATTAAACTATTACTAAGATTATCTACATTTGATAATAAATTTTTTGCATCAATTAATTTATTTTTTTTGACTAAATAACTTGTATAAAAAAATAGATATCTTGAATAATCTGCTGATGAAGAATTAACTAAATTTTCAAAATAAACTATAGTTTTTGGATCATCCAAATAACATCTAATAAAAGCTTCATTAATTAGAGTCAAATTACCAAAGTTAGACTCATTAGGACTTATTTTTTTTTTTTCGAATGTAAATAAATAATTTCTTAAAGTTTCATAAATTACCTGTTCAAATCTACCTTGATTCTTATAGTTTGAAATTTCATTTAAATACAAGTTACTTTTTTCATAATCTTTTTTTGTTATACTATCTAAAAATAATAGAAGGTAAGACTCAAAAAAATTTGAATTTTTTTTATTTTCTGAAAATTTTATCTCTTGTATAGCTCTAGTTACATTTTGATTTAATACTAATGAAAAAATATACTGTCTTAAATATTCATCATGTTTATTTATTAAATTTTTTGATGATTTAAAATATTTAAGTGCTTGTTCATTTTCTTGATTGCCATAAGCCACAACCGCTGAAAAATAATTAGATAATTCACTAACCCTAAATTCACTATTTTCGTTAGTTTTCGATTTCACTTCATTCGAGAAAATAAATAAAAATAGAATAAAGAAAACTTTGAAATAATTTGATATCATTAATTTAAATTATGGTTAAAAAACAAATAATAAATGAAGAGATTTTAAAATCAATAGAATCAAACTATGTTTATAGCAATGAGCCAATTAATCGCTTTAAAAAGTTAAATGAACCAGAGAATATTAAATTACAACTAGAAAATCTTAAGAATAAAATATTACTAATAGATAACTGTGACCTTAAAAATAATGCAAAAAAAATGGTATTTAGTGATGGAAGTATTAATAGCCAAATAATGATTGTTGGTGAAGGCCCTGGTGAAAAAGAAGATGAAATTGGAAAACCATTTGTTGGTGACACAGGTAATTTATTAGACAAAATGTTGTCAGCAATAAACTTAAATAGAACAAATGTATATATTACCAACGTAATTAATTATAGACCTCCACAAGACAGAAAACCTTCTGCTGCTGAAATCAACCATTACTCAAAATATTTAAGAGAACATATATTAATTATTAATCCAAGAATTTTGATAATTATGGGTAGCACCGCAATGGAAGCACTTGTTGGTAATAACATCAAAATTTCAAAAGATAGAGGCAAATGGAAAGAAATAATAATTAAAAATAAAACTTTTACATCAATTATCACATTTCATCCTGCATATCTTTTAAGACAGCCTGAACAAAAGAAATATTCCTGGTCTGATTTAAAAGAAATAAGAAAAAAAATTGATGAATTAAATATAAATATATAGTTATGCAAAAATTATTGGCTGGAGTAGATGAAGTAGGAAGAGGAAGTCTTATAGGTCCTGTTTATGCTGCCGCTGTAATTTTAAAAAGAAAAATTGATAGAAAAAAATTAAAAGATTCAAAAAAACTATCTAAGAAAAATCGTGAAATTTTAGAAAAATACATAAAAAAAAATTCTATATGGGCAATTGGTTACGCATCAAAAATTGAAATTGAAAAGTACAATATATTAAATGCCAGTTTAATCGCTATGAAGAGAGCTATTAAAAAATTGAAAATAAAACCTAAATTAGTTTTAATTGATGGAAATAAAATACCAATAATTAGAAATTATAAATTAAAAAATATAATCAAAGGAGATGAAAAAATTCCAGAAATTTCAGCAGCATCAATAATTGCCAAAGTTTCAAGAGATCGTTTAGTTAATAAAATGTCTAAAAAATTTGCAAAATATTCCTGGCATAAAAATGCCGGTTATGGCACCAAGGATCATTTAAGAGCAATTAAAAAATTTGGAATTACAAAGCATCACAGGAAAACATTTAATCCCATACACAACATATTGAGTCTAAAATAATTTAGATAACTATTAGAGACTCAAGTTAATTCAATCTCAGGTTGACTACAGCTCCAAGCTGGAGTCTAATTGTTTTTTAAAAAATGATTAACTTAAATTTAAAAAATAAAATTATTAATGGAGATAGCCTCAAAGAATTAAAAAAAATTCCAAAGGAAAGCTTTGATCTAATTTTTGCAGATCCTCCATATAATTTACAGTTAAGAAATAAATTAATTAGACCTGATAGATCAAAAGTAAATGCAGTTAATGATAAATGGGATCAATTTGAAAGTTTTAAAACTTATGATAATTTTACTACTAATTGGCTAACAGAGTGTAAGAGAATTTTAAAAAAAAATGGAAGTATTTGGGTAATTGGAAGTTATCACAATATTTTTAGAGTTGGTTCTATAATTCAAGATTTAGGATACTGGATATTAAATGATGTTATATGGAATAAAAATAATCCAATGCCTAATTTTAGAGGTACAAGATTTACTAACGCTCATGAAACATTAATCTGGGCATCAAAAGATAAAAATTCAAAATACACATTTAATTATCAGTCTTTAAAATGTTTAAATGATGATTTACAAATAAGATCTACATGGAATTTACCCATTTGTAATGGTAATGAAAGACTAAAAGAAAAAGGTAAAAAAGTTCACTCTACACAGAAACCTGAATCATTACTACACAGAATACTATTAGCCTCATCAAGCAAAAATGATTTAATTTTAGATCCTTTTTTAGGATCTGGAACAACTGCTGTAGTCGCAAAAAAACTAGGAAGAATTTTTTATGGAATTGAGAAAGAAAAATCATATTTTGATGCAGCAAATAAAAGATTGAAAAATACAAAAATAATTAAAGATGAATATTTAGATACAATTCAAAATAATAGATCAAAACCAAGAATTCCATTTGGTTCATTAGTTGAATTGGGTGTAATTAAACCTGGTACTGAGATTTATGATCAAAAGAAAAAAGTAAACGCAAAAATAATGGCTGATGGCAGCATTAAATATCAAAAATCAGAAGGCTCTATTCACAAAGTTGCAGCAAAAATATTAGGTGCTGAAAGTTGTAATGGATGGACGTATTGGCATTATCAATCAGGAAATTCATTAAAACCCATAGATGAATTAAGACAAAGATTAAGACCTAGCATTTAATTTCGATATATTTTTCCTAAATAAATCTCCAAAAATTTTTTATTTTTAACCAATATTTTTAAAATTATATTTCTAAAAAAAACTATTATTGGATTAGAAAGATGAAAAATAAAATGATTTAACTTAGATCTTAAATTAATTAATTTTATTTTCTTTATTCGTTTATCATAATAACTATTGTCATTATTTTTAATCTCATCGAAAACTTCAGCCGAAGTTTCAATAGACTGAGATGCTCCTTGAGCAAATGATGGTGGATATGCATATAAAGCATCTCCTACAAAATAAGTATTTTTTCTGCTAGAAATTTTTAAACTTCTACTTACAAAAATTGGAAATGATTTAATATTTTTAATTTTTCCCTGTAATTGAGCAGATGTTTTATTATAAATTTCATTTGTTAAAGATTTTAAAAAATTATCATCATCAAACAAACTGGCATCAGAAACCTCTACATTTTTAAGATTTTTTTTAATGATTGATATAAAATTAAATTCTTTATTTTGATTCACAGGATAAATTACAAAATGAAAATTTTTACCAAGATATAGAGAAATATCTTCTTTTTCATAATTTTTAATATTTCCTCTTAGTGCAACTGAGTTATTAAATTCTATATTTTTTTCTTCTGATAAAATAATAGATTTGGTTTTAGAAAAAACTCCATCTGCGACTACTAAATAATCAAATTCCTCATTGTGATTATTTGATAAATTTATCTTAATTTTTGCTAAATATTCAATATCTCGCACTTCAATATTAAATTTAATTTTTTCTTCTGGAATATTTTTAAGCAAAAATTTTATTAAGTTAGATCTTTTTAGAGTCGTGTAATAATTTTTATCATAATTAAATTTTGTAATATCTATTTTACAAATTTTTTTAACAGTTTTTGCATCAAAAAAATTAATTTCTTTTGGATTAAAAATCTCATAACTACTAATCTTACTAAAACCTATTTTATTAAGTAGCTTAATACTATTAACTGAAAGTTGAATACCGTACCCATCTTCGTAATCTAAATTTGGTTTTTTTTCAAAAATCGTATAATCATATTCTAAATTTTTTTGTAATAAATTTGCAAAATACAAACCTGATATTCCGCAACCTATTATAGCAATTTTTTTCATTAATATGTAGAAACAGATTTAAAGATTCTTTTTGTAAACGAAGGCAAAATAAAAGAATTAACATTTTCTTTATCTAGCAGAATACTATTTTTAATTTTTATTTTTTTTAATTTTTTATTTAAAGATATTTTCATTTCCATATTTGACATTTTAATATTTATTTTTTTACCTTGTGTAGATTTAAATTTTTTCTTTTCAATTTCTCTCATTGGGAAAATTAATAAATTTCTTAAGAACTTAAATTTATCATTTTTTACTAGTAAATATTTATTCTTATCCTTATAAATTTCTGCTTCAAAATATTTTATTTTGTTAAATTTATTTTTTGAAATAATTTCAAAATCATTTTTTTTATAAGAGATGCAATTTTTAGATATTGGACAAGACTCACATAAAGGATTTACGGGTTTGCATATTAATGCTCCAACTTCCATAATTGCTTGCGCATAATCACTGGATCTTTGAGAAGTACCAAAGAAAGATATTTTTTTGTTTAAATCATTTTTTGAATTTTCATTCTTTTTTTTAAGATAAAAAACCCTTTTTAATATTCTCTCAACATTTCCATCTAGTGGAACTATTGGTTTATTAAAAGCTATAGCCATTATTGCTTTTGAAGTATATTCCCCTATTCCTGGTAGTGTTTTTAAATCATCTATATTACTAGGTAAAATTCCTTCAAAATTAATAATAATTTTTCTTGCTGTTTTTTTTAAATTCCTAGCTCTAGAATAATAACCCAGCCCTTCCCAACACTTCATTAATTTCGTATCATTAACTTTAGAAAGTGCATTTAAATCTGGAATTTTTTTAATAAAATTTATAAAATATGGTATTACAGTTTTAACTTGTGTTTGCTGCAACATAAATTCACTCACTAATGTAAAATATTGTTTTTGTTTTTTTGAAACATTCTTTCTCCACGGTAATATTCTTTTATTATTATCGTACCAATGTAGAATTTTATTTGATATGTTTCTGTTATTCATATGGAATTTAAATATAATACTAAGCAGAGAATTAGAACCATTCAAGGATTAAGATCTTTTAAAGATGCTTTGCCCACAAATGTTAAAAAAATTATTAAAAAAAAAGGGCGTATCTACTCGGAAACACTGGACAACTGGAGATATATAGTGGGAGATGATCTTTTTAAGGTTTGTTATCCAAAATCTTTTAAAAGTTCCAATAAATTAAGTGCTAGCATATTAAATATAATGGTCAAAAGAGGTCATGAGGTAGATACTGAATATTCTAAAAACTTAATTATTCAAAAAATGAATAAATTCTTTGGATATGAAGTTGTTGAAAAAGTTAAGCTAATTACTTTTGAGGGAGATCAAATAAAATTTAAAAAAAAAATAAAAAAAGATGCGACAAAAAGCGAGTATGTGGAAAAAATATCTAACATTAAAAATGATAAAATAAAAAATTCTTTGTTAAAACTGGATAAAGTTTTTAAAAAAAAATGAAAAAAATACTTATAAAATTATTGTTCCTTTTCTTTATATGTTTTCCAGTTAATTCAGAAATAAAAATATTGCCCATTATTGAAGGAAATATTGATGCAAAAATAAAGATAATTATTTTCGAGTCATTGACTTGTGGTCATTGCGCTGACTTTCATAAAGACGTTTATCCAGAATTGAAAGAAAATTATATAGACACAGGTCTAGCATCAATAGAATTTAAAAGTTTTCCACTAGACATAGCTGCTTTAAATGCATCAAAAGTCGCTCATTGTAAAAATGATGGAAAATCAGAAATTTTACATTTTCTTTTTGATAATCAAAGTAAATGGGCTAAAGGAAATTCTGTAGAAGAATTTAACGATAATTTAAAAAAAATTTTAAATAGCCAAAATTTTGGTATAGACTTTAATAATTGTATTGATAACAAAAAAATTGAGGACTATGTTCTTGAAAATCGAATCGAAGGTGTAAAAAAATTTAAGATAAATGCTACTCCTACGATAATAATAAATGGTGAAAAGTTCAATAAACCTTTAACCTTTAAAAATTTAAAAAAATTCTTAGAAAAACTGATATAAGTTTTAAATGGAGTTTAAAAAAATCCAGTTAAATGGTTTTAAATCATTTGCTGAAAAGACTACTTTTATAATTGATAAAGGTTTAACTGGAATCGTGGGTCCAAACGGTTGTGGTAAATCAAATATTGTTGAATCTTTAAGATGGTGCATGGGAGAAACATCGGCAAAAAGTATGAGGGGATCGGGTATGGAAGATGTGATTTTTTCAGGAACTTCTAATAAGCCATCAAAAAATATTGCTGAAGTTTCAATAGCTATATCTAATGAAAATAAAGATGGTCCTATTCAATACAAAAATTTAGACAATATTGAAGTAAGACGTAAAATTGAAAAAGATAAAGGCTCAAAATTTTATATTAATGATAAAGAAGTAAGAGCAAAAGATGCTCAAATGTTTTTTGCAGATTTATCTACTGGAGCACACTCACCATCTAT
>JBJLDM010000014.1:0-9894 GCA_045567135.1 Candidatus Pelagibacter sp. | reverse complement strand
CATGGAGATCATTTGAAAGGAGGCCTACCAGGAACTAAAGACCAGGATGGCGATAGATATATTGAAATTTGGAATTTAGTTTTTATGCAATATGAACAGATTTCAAAAGATAAAAGAATAAATCTACCAAAACCTTCGGTCGATACTGGCATGGGTTTAGAAAGGATAACTGCATTATTACAAGGCACACATGATAACTATAAAACAGATCATTTCATTAAGTTAATTAATTCAACTGCTGATGTTCTTAAAACAAAACCTGATGATAAAAATATATCAAGTTTTAGAGTTATATCTGATCACTTAAGAGCAAGCTCTTTCTTAATTGCAGAAGGGGTTCTTCCATCTAATGAAGGTCGAGGGTATGTACTTAGAAGAATAATGAGAAGAGGAATGAGACATTCCCATTTATTAGGAGCGAAAGAGCCAATATTTTTTAATATTTTTAAAACGTTAATGGATGAAATGTCAGGAAACTATCCTGAGCTTAAAAGAGCTGAGTCTTTAATAAAAGAAACTTTAAGAGCAGAAGAAGAAAAATTTTTAGTTCTTCTTGAAAGAGGTATGAAAATTTTAAATGAAGAAGTTATTAAAGTAGATAAAGTTCTACCAGGTGAAGTAGCTTTTAAACTCTATGACACATATGGTTTTCCTTTAGATCTAACTGAAGATATTCTAAAAAGCAAATCTTTAGCTGTTGATCATATTAAATTTAAATCATTGATGCAACAAAGCAGAGAAATTGCTAAAAAAAATTGGAAAGGTTCTGGTGATACTTCGGTTGATGAAATCTGGTTTGGTATTAAAGACAAATTAGAACCAACTGAATTTTTAGGATACGAAACTAATCAAGCAGAAGGAGTAGTACTTTCTTTAATTAAAAACAATAAAGAAGTAAAAAGTTTAAACAAAGGTGATGAAGCGATGATAATTTTAAATCAAACACCTTTTTATGGAGAGTCTGGTGGTCAGATTGGAGATACTGGATTAATCATTTCTGGTGAGTTTGAATTTAAAGTTGAAGATGTTCAGAAAAAACTTGGAGATCTATTTGTTCATTATGGAAAAGTAGAAGCTGGAACGATTAAAATAAATGACAATGTAGAAATGAAAATTGATGTTGAAAGAAGAGAAAACATAAAAGCCTACCATTCAGCAACACATCTACTTCATGAATCTTTAAGAAGAGTTTTAGGAAAACATGTAATTCAAAAAGGGTCTTTGGTTGCACCGGATAGACTAAGATTTGATTTTAGTCATATGAAACCAATTTCAAATGAGGAAATAAATAAAATAGAAAAATTTGTTAATGAAATAGTTGAAACAAAATCTGAGGTGAAAACAAGACTAATGACACCAAAAGAGGCAGTAGATAATGGCGCTTTAGCTTTATTCGGTGAAAAATATGGTGATGAAGTTAGGGTTCTTTCAATGGGCAACGAAAAGGATAGATACTTTTCAACAGAACTTTGTGGTGGAACACATGTTAGAAACACTAGAGATATTGGTAAATTTAAGATCGTTAGTCAGTCTTCAATTGCCTCTGGAATTAGAAGGATAGAGGCACTTAGAGATAAACAACTGGAAGAATTTTTAACTAAAAAAGAAAAATTATCTGATTTATCAATGCAAAAAAATGAAGAAATTATTAAAAATCTTTCAGAGCAAATTATTAAACTTGGTGGAAAACCAAAGCTAGACAACAAAAACCATAAGGAACTAATAAAAGATTTGAATAAGCAATTTGATCAACTTTCGGTGAAAAATACTTTAAGTGATAAATCAAAAAATATTATTAAAGATGAAACAATAAATAATATTAAAGTAAGATTTCAAAAAATAATAGATCTTCCATCAAAAGATCTAAGAAAATTAATAGATAATGGAAAAAAAGAGATAGGAGAAGGTATTATAGTTATATTTGCTAGTAAAGATGGAAAAATTGGATTAGCAGTAGGAGTTACAGATAATCTTGTAAATAAATATGATGCTGTAAAATTTGTTAAAATCGGATCAGAAATAATAGGTGGAACAGGTGGTGGAGGTAGAGCTGATTTTGCTCAAGCAGGTGGTACAGAAGTTAATAAAATTGATGATGCAATTAGTAAATTAAAGTTTTTAGTTTAATTTTTTTTTCAAGTTCTCATCAATAATATTTAGGAATTGGTTAGTATTTAGATATTTTGTAGTCGGTCCAATTAGCATTGCTAAATCTTTAGTCATTGATCCATTTTCTACTGTCTCTATACAAACTTTTTCTAAAGTTTTTATGAACTTTTTTAAATCTTCATTGCCATCTATTTTTCCTCTATGATAAAGACCTCTTGCCCATGCAAAAATAGATGCAATTGGATTAGTTGAAGTTTCTTGGCCTTGTTGATGCAGCCGGAAGTGTCTAGTTACAGTTCCATGTGCAGCTTCTGCTTCAATAGTTTTACCATCAGGTGTCATCAGTACACTGCTCATTAAACCCAAAGAACCAAATCCTTGTGCAACAGTATCAGATTGAACATCTCCATCATAATTTTTGCATGCCCAAATATAATTTCCACTCCATTTTAATGCACATGCCACCATATCATCAATAAGTCTGTGTTCGTAGGTGATTTTTCTTTCTTCAAATTTTTCTTTAAATTCTTTTTCATAAACTTCTTGAAACAAATCTTTGAATCTACCATCGTATTTTTTTAAAATTGTATTTTTTGTTGAAAGATAAACTGGCCACTTTCTGTTTAGTCCATAATTCATACAAGATCTTGCAAAATCTTTTATAGATTGATCTAGATTATACATTGATAGAGCCACACCTGGTCCAGGAAAATTGAAAACTTCATATTCTTTTTTCTCTTTTCCATCTTCAGAAGTCCATTTAATTTCTAACTTACCTTTCCCAGGAACCTTAAAGTCAGTCGCTCGATATTGATCTCCAAAAGCATGCCTACCTATACAAATTGGATTTTTCCAACTTGGAATTAATTTAGGAATATTTTTACAAAGTATTGGTTCTCTAAAAACTGTTCCTCCCAAAATATTTCTTATTGTACCATTTGGAGATCGCCACATTTTTTTTAGATCGAATTCTTTAACTCTTTGTTCGTCTGGAGTAATTGTTGCACACTTAATTCCAACACCATATTTTTTAATTGCACGCGCACTATCGATGGTTATTTGATCAGAAGTATTATCTCTACTTTTAATTCCAAGGTCATAGTATTTTATATCTAGATCCAAATAAGGAAGGATGAGCTTATTTTTAATAAAGTCCCAGATTACCCTTGTCATTTCATCACCATCTAACTCAACAATTGGGTTTTTAACCTTAATTTTGCTCATATTTAATTATATATCTTATTAATTGAATTTTGGAGTTTTATATACATATTAAAGGCAAATTATCAAAATTAAGGATTATGATAGATAAAGTTTTTCCGAAAATACATGATGAAGGATATAAATTTGTAGTTATATTTGGACTAGTTACTATAATTTTATACTTTATTAGTAACTTTTTAGGATTAGTAGGCTTTGTATTAACAGTATGGTGTTACTATTTTTTTAGAGACCCAGAAAGATTTCCAATCAATGACGAAAATTATTTAGTAAGCCCAGCGGATGGTTTGGTCTTACAAGTTCAAGATTCAGATGGTCCAAAAGAATTAAATATGGAAGGTAAAAATTTTACCAAAGTTAGTATTTTTATGAATGTTTTTGACTGTCATGTTAACAGAGCCCCTTGTTCAGGAAAATTAACAGAAATGATTTATAAACCTGGTATGTTCTTAAACGCTTCTTTTGATAAAGCTAGTGAGGATAATGAAAGAAAATATTATAAAATTACAAATTCGGCAGGAGAAGATATTATTGTTGTTCAAATTGCAGGACTTATAGCGAGAAGAATTGTTAGTGAGGTAAGTGAAAATTCAGAACTTAAGCAAGGAGAAAAAATTGGCATGATTAGATTTGGAAGTAGAGCTGATATATATTTTAACAATTACACTCCTTTAGTTAAAGTTAATCAAAGAACTATAGCTGGAGAAACACTTATAGCAAAAAAATAAAACAATGAATGAACCAAAAAAAAAATTTAAAATAGTTACAGATACAAGGGCAAGAGTTTTATTGCCTAATACTTTGACTCTTATAGGGGTATGTATTGGTTTAAGTTCTATAAATTTTGCTTTAAATCAAAATTTTAAATTAGCTATAATAGCAATTTTATTTGCAGCAATTATTGATGGTTTGGATGGAAGAATTGCAAGGCTTATTAAAGGAACATCAAAAGTTGGAAAAGAACTAGACTCTTTAACAGATGTAATTAGTTTTGGTGTCGCTCCAGCTTTTATAATGTATTTTTGGATATTAAATTCATTAGGCAAAATAGGTTGGCTTTTATCGCTGATGCACGTTGTTTGTGTGGCGCTTAGATTGGCTAGATTTAATATAAATACAAATTCTGATTCTTCTTGGAGAGATAATTTTTTTGAAGGTGTACCATCACCAGCAGGAGGTATTTTGGTATTGAGTCCATTAATTTATGATGTTAGTGGACTAGATGTTTTAAATTTAAATTACCAAATCATAACTCCAATAATATTTGTCCTTACTGCAATATTATTGATTAGTAAAATTCCAACATATTCTTTAAAAAAAATTATTGTACCTAGAAGTTCAACAGTTTTTTTACTTTTTGGAATTATTCTTTTATTTGGTTTATTATTAATTTTTACATTTAAAGTATTAGTTATCGGTTGTTTCATTTATATATTAGCAATACCAGCAAGTATTATTCATTACAAAAAAATTAAAAAAACATACATAAATGATAATAAATATGATGAAGAAGAACCTGAAGACGTTTTGTAAATGAAAAAAAACGTAATTGTTTCATTAGCAGATTCAAACTATTTTCATTTATTAAACGAACTAATAGACTCAATTAAACAGTTTAAAGAAAGTTCATCTACTGCCATTTGTATTTTAGACGCAGGATTAAATGAAGATCAATTAAAAATACTATCCTCTAAGGTAGATGAAATAAAAAATGCAGAGTGGGATATTAAAGTTCCATCAATTAAAGTTAAAGGTAAGGAATGGCTAAAAAGCCAAGTTTCAAGAGCATTTTTACCAAATTACTTTCCTAATTATGAAAAATATTTATGGATAGATTGTGATGCCTGGGTCAATGATTGGAATACCATCGAACTATACTTTAAAGCTTGTGAAAAAAATAAACTTGGAATAACTCAAACATTAGGCCCAGGATATAAGATAATGTCTAAGGTTAACTGGTTATTTGGAAAGTTTGCTATTATCAAATCTCAAAATTTTAAACATGCTGTAAGTTCTAAAATAGGTTTAGACAAGGCAAGAAAACTAGCATTTGCACCTCATATTAATGTAGGAGTTTTTTCTCTTGAGAAAAATTCTACTTGCTGGAATTTGTGGCAAAAAAATTTAAATATAACTTTAAAATCTGGAAAAGTTTTTGGGTCAGAAGGTTTAGCAATTAACATGAGCGTATACATAGATAATGCAGAGACTGAATTTTTGCCACTCAATTGTAATTGGATAGCTAGTAACTTGCTTCCAAAATTTGATGAAAAAAATAATACATTTGTAGAACCATATCTGCCAAATAACAAAATTGGCATAATGCACCTAGCAGCAGGCATTTGGGAAGGTGATAAAGATATGAGATTAGATAAAAGTGTTAAGATTAGTATTAAAAACTTAGAAAATAAATCTATAACAAAAAGTTTAAGATTTGGTCATTAATTGAAAAAAAATAAATCATCTAAAGATTGGATAAATAAACGAAGAAGAGATATTTATGTTCGTCAATCTAAGATCGAAGGTTATAAATCAAGAGCGATTTATAAACTTAAAGAGATTGATGAAAAATTTAAAATTTTAAAAGAAGTGAAATCTGCAGTAGATCTTGGTGCAGCTCCAGGTAGTTGGTCTCAATATTTGGTTAAAAAAATAAATAATGGTAAAATTTTATCGATAGATTTGTTAAAATTTGATCCAATTAAAAATACTCATCAAATTATTGGAGACTTTACTGTTGAAAAATACAAAAAAGATATAAAAAATTATTTTAATGATGAAATTGATATTGTTGTCTCAGATATGGCCGTCAATACAACAGGAAATAAAAATTTAGATGCAATTGTAACGGGAGAACTTTGTATGGAAGCAATGAAATTTGCATTGGAAATTCTAAAAAAAAAAGGAAAATTTGTATCTAAAATATTTATGGGATCTAGTTTTAATGAAATAGTCTCATTTGCTAAAAAATCATTTACAGAAGTTAGAATATTTAAACCTTCAGCCAGCAAAAAAGATTCAAAGGAAAGTTTTATAATCTGTAAATTTTTACGTTAGGCGCTCTTTTAATTTTTTAAGAATCATATATACATGATTATGGATCACATAAAAGAAGCACTCACATTCGATGATGTAACTTTAGCACCTAAATATTCTGAGATACTCCCTTCAGAAGTTGATACTTCTATTTCTATATCAAGCAATTTTAAACTTAAAATTCCTATTTTATCTTCTGCTATGGATACAGTTACAGAGTCAAAAATGGCAATAACAATTGCAAAGGCTGGAGGTTTAGGAGTTATACATAGAAATTTAGATATAAAAAAACAAATATTAGAAATTAGAAAAGTAAAATCAAAAAAATTATTAGTAGGAGCTGCTGTAGGTGCCGGGCCGTTAGAAACAGAAAGAGCTATTGCAATTATTAAAGAAAATATAGATTTAATTGTAGTTGATACAGCACATGGCCATACTAAAAAAGTAGGAGCTATTATTAGGAAAATAAAAAATTTAAAAAAAAAAAATACTTTACTTTGTGCTGGAAATGTAGCGACGGCAGATGCTGCAAATTTTTTAGCAAAGCTTGGTGTTGATATAATTAAGGTTGGAATTGGTCCAGGATCAATTTGCACCACAAGATTAGTTACTGGTATTGGTGTACCTCAATTAAGTGCAATATTAGATGTTAAAAAAGGATTAAAAAACAAAAAAATTAAAATAATAGCAGATGGAGGTATCAAATTTTCGGGTGATATTGCAAAAGCTTTAGCTGCAGGAGCTGATGCAGTAATGATAGGATCTTTATTTTCAGGAACAGATGAGTCTCCGGGCAAAATTATAAAAAAAAATGGAAAATTATTTAAAAAATTTAGAGGCATGGGATCTATTGGAGCAATGAATAAAGGTTCAGCAGATAGATATTTTCAAAAAAAACAAAAAGACCAATCTAAGTATGTGCCAGAAGGTGTTGAAGGTTTTGTAAAATATAAAGGAACAGTTGATAACATTATTTTTAAATTAATTGGAGGTTTAAGATCTTCTATGGGTTATTTAGGATCAAAAAAGATAGTAAATTTAAGAAATAAACCACATTTTGTAAAAATTACTAAGGCTGGTTTTTATGAAAGTATGGTGCATAATATAGATGAGGTTATAAAAGATGAAAAATACTAAAAAAATATTATTTTTAATTATTATAATATTATTTTCTTCATATTCTTTTGCTGAAGAAAGTTTTTATAATAAAGCTAAAGAAAAGTTTGATCAAAAAAAACTTGAGGATTCTAAATTTTTATTTCAAAGAAATATTGTATTTAACCCAAAGCATGCAAAATCATATTTATATTTAGCAAAAATATTTAAATCTGAAGAAAACGAAAAAGAACATATAAAAAATTTAAAAACATCTTTATTGTTGGAACCTGAAAATGAAGAAGCAATGTATATGTTAATTAATTATGAGATAAAAAAGTCAAATTATTCTGAAGTAAAAGAACTAAAAGAAGCTTTTATAATCATTTGTAAAAGTCTATGCGATAAAAAAGGAAAAATAGAAGAATCTCTTAAAGATATAGAACCAAAAAATGGATCTTAGCAATAATTTAAAAAAAATTTTAATTATTGATTTTGGTTCACAGTTCACACAATTGATTGCAAGGAGAGTAAGAGAATTAGGTATTTTTTCTGAAATAATAAACCATAAGTTTGCTTTAAAATTTAAATTTGAAAAAGAAAACTGTATGGGAGTTATTTTGTCAGGAGGCCCTTTAAATGTTTATCAAAATAAAAAAGTAAAAATAAATAAAAAAATTTTTAAACTTGGTGTTCCAATTCTTGGGATATGTTTTGGCCATCAAATAATTGCTAAAGAGATGAAAGGTAAAGTTAAAAACTCCAAATATAGAGAGTTTGGATTAACGGTAGTTAAAAAAATTAATAATAGCTTGTTAATAAAAAATTTTTTTAATAAGTATAAATTAAACAATGTATGGATGAGTCATGCGGATCAAGTATCAAAGCTACCAAAAGGATTTAAAATAATTGCTTCAAGCAAAAATTCAAAATTTACAATTGTTGAGGATACGAAAAGAAAATTATATGGTGTTCAATTTCATCCAGAAGTAACTCATACATTGAGGGGAAAAATTATACTAAGAAATTTTATTTTTTCTATTTGCAAAGCTAAAAAAAACTGGTCACCTAAAAAACAAAAAATTAAAATAATTCAGGAAGTAAAAAAACAAGTCAAAAAACATAAGGTGATTTGTGCACTTTCAGGAGGTGTAGACAGTAGTGTAGTTGCTCAACTATTAAATAAATCAATTGGAAAAAATCTTATTTGTATTTTTGTTAATACTGGACTTTTAAGAAAGAATGAAGAAAAACAAGTAATAATGACTTTTAAAAAAAAACTTAAGATTAATTTAATTTATATTGATGCCGCAAAACAATTTATCCAAAGTTTGAAAAATGTAAAAGATCCCGAAAAGAAGAGAAAAATTATAGGAAATTTATTTATTAAAATTTTTGAAAAATATGCAAAAAAAATTAAAAATATTAAATATTTGGCTCAAGGAACACTTTATCCCGATTTAATTGAAAGCAAGTCAGTAACAGGTAGCCAAACATCAAAGATCAAATCACATCATAATGTTGGTGGTTTACCAAAAAAAATGAATCTAAAATTAGTAGAGCCGTTAAAATTTTTATTTAAAGATGAGGTTAGAAAACTTGGTTTACAATTAAAATTATCAAAAAAAATAATTTTACGTCACCCATTTCCAGGCCCAGGATTAGCCATCCGAATTCCAGGAGTTATAACAAAGGAAAAAGTAAATATTCTAAAGGAAGCTGATGCTTATTTCATCGAAGAGTTAAAAAAAAATCAGTTATATGATAAAATTTGGCAGGCCTATGCTGCTTTATTGCCTATTAAAACAGTTGGAGTAATGGGAGATAATAGAACCTATGAATATATTTGTTTGTTACGAGCAATAACATCGGAGGATGGAATGACAGCTGATTTTTATAATTTTAATAAAAAGTTTTTACAAAGTATATCTAATAAAATAATTAACAATGTTAGCGGAATAAATAGAGTTGTTTATGATATTACTTCAAAACCACCAAGTACTATAGAACTAGAATAACAATGAAATGTTAAATAAAATAAAAAAAATTATATTAAAAAAAAATAAATCTAAAATTATTTGTTTAACCTCATATTCAAAAAATTTTGCTGAAGAAATAGATGGATATGTAGATATTATTTTGGTTGGTGATAGTCTTGGGTCAGTTTTATATAACTATAACACAACCAGAAAAGTGACTTTTAAAAATATGATAGAACACTCCAAGAGCGTAAGAATGGGAGTAAAAAAAAGTTTAATGGTAGTAGATATGCCGCACAACACATATAGAAATAAAAAAGAAGCATTAAAAAATGCAAAAAAAATAATTAAAGAAACAAAATGTGAAGCAGTTAAACTCGAAGGTGGAACAAAAATTATAAACATAGTTAAACACTTAAGAAAAAATAAAATTTCTGTTATGGGTCATTTAGGA
>JBJLDM010000013.1:0-10006 GCA_045567135.1 Candidatus Pelagibacter sp. | reverse complement strand
TTGATTTATTTCTAAAAGATCCTGACACGGAATCTATATTAATGATTGGTGAAATAGGTGGTTCCGCTGAAGAAGAAGCATCTGAATTTGTTAAAAATCATAAAATTAAAAAACCCATGGTCGGATTTATTGCTGGAGTTACAGCACCTCCAGGAAGGAGAATGGGTCACGCTGGAGCTATAATATCTAGAGGTAAAGGCGGTGCAGATGATAAGATCAAAACTATGGAGAATGCAGGTATTACTATAGCAAAATCCCCAGCAGATATTGGCAAAACTTTATATAATAAATTGTCGCTTTAAAATATCAGATACAAATACTATAATTAAGAGTAATAAATTAATGAGTTCATCAAAAAATTTGGAACAGGAAAAAACCTCTTTTTTAAATAAGTCAAATAGTGCCTTTATAGAGGATATGTATATTCGATTTATTGAAAATGACCCAAATTTACCTGAGAGTTGGAAAAAATATTTTGAAACATTAGATGATGATATTCAATCTGTAATAAAAGAGATTGAAGGTCCAACATGGCAACCTAAAAAAAAAAAAATAAATATTAGATCTTCACCAAAACAAAATAATCAGGATTCTGAGACTAGTAAAAACGAGTCAATAAAAACAATTTCATTAATTAGAGCATACAGAATCAGAGGACATTTGATTGCAAATTTAGATCCTCTCGGAATGATGAATAGAGAATATATTCATGATTTACACCCAAAAGATCACGGTTTTAAAAAAGAAGATTATGATAAAAAAATATTTTTAGGTTCTTATATGGATGCTGACGGTTATGCATCAATTAATGAAATACTTCCCAAGCTAAGAAAAATTTACTGCTCTACAATTGGTGTAGAGTATATGCATATTTCAGATCCAACTGAAAAAGTTTGGTTTAGAAATAGAATGGAAAAAAAAGAAAATGAACTTCAATTTACTAATGATGGAAAAAAAGCAATATTAAATAAAATTATTCAAGCAGAAGGATTTGAAAAATTTCTTGCAAAAAAATTTGTTGGAACAAAAAGATTTGGTTTAGATGGAGCTGAATCTTTAATTCCTGCACTTGAACAAATAATAAAACGTGGTGGTCAAATAGAAGTAAAAGAAATTAAAATTGGAATGCCGCATCGTGGAAGATTAAATGTTTTAGCTAATGTATTACAAAAATCTTATAAAAGAATTTTTAATGAATTTGCTGGAGAGTTTTCTAATACTCCAGAAGAATCAGCAGGTGATGTTAAATATCATTTAGGTGCATCATCAAATAGAGAGTTTGATGGTAATTCTGTTCATGTTAGTTTGACTGATAATCCATCACATCTAGAAGCAGTAGATCCTGTTGTTCTTGGACAAACAAGAGCAAAACAATTTTTTCATAAGGATTTAAAAAGAAATAAAGTAATACCAATATTAATTCATGGTGATGCTGCGTTTGCAGGGCAAGGGGTAGTAGCAGAATGTTTTGCTATGTCAGGTTTACCAGGACATAATACCGGTGGGACGATTCATATTATAGTGAATAATCAAATTGGATTCACAACAAGCCCAAGATTTGCAAGATCGAGTCCTTATCCATCTGATTTAGGGAAAGTGGTTGATGCTCCAATTTTACACTGCAATGGAGATGATCCAGAATCTGTCGTGCATTGTGCAAAAATTGCAATAGAGTTTAGACAAAAATTTAATAAAGATGTTGTTATCGATATGATTTGTTATCGTAGATTTGGTCATAATGAAGGTGATGAACCATCATTTACTCAACCATTAATGTACAAAAAAATTAGACAGCACCCATCAACGCTAAACGTATATGGAGCTAAGTTAATTAAAGATCAAATTATTAATAAAGAAGAATTTGATAAAATGAAAAAAGATTTTTCAAATTTACTTGATGAACAATATAAAACTGCAAAAAACTATAAACCTAAAATTGAATGGTATGAAGGAACATGGTCAAGATATAAACCAGAAAAAGGAAAAGATAAAAGAGGAAAAAGTGGAGTAGATTTAAATAAAGTTATTAGAATTTCTGAAAAAATAAATAATATACCTCCTGAATTTAATATTCATAAAACAATCTCTAAAATTTTAGAAGCTAGGAGACAATCTGTTATAAAAAAAAAGGGAATAGATTGGTCTACAGCAGAAGCATTGGCATTTGGTTCTCTTCTTGAGGAAGAATTTCCAGTAAGACTAGTTGGCCAGGATTCTGGGAGAGGTACTTTTAGTCAGAGACATTCTGTTTTAAGAAATCAAATAGATAATTCTCGCTATATTCCTTTGAATAATATTTCAAATAATCAAAAAAAAATTGAGATTGTTGATAGTTTTTTGTCTGAACTCGCAGTTTTAGGATTTGAATATGGTTATAGTTTAGTTGAACCAAGCACATTAACTATTTGGGAAGCACAATTTGGAGATTTTGCTAATGGTGCTCAAATAATTATAGATCAGTTTATTGCATCAGGTGAAAGAAAATGGTCTAGGGCTAGTGGACTTGTAATGCTTTTACCTCATGGTTATGAGGGCCAAGGTCCAGAACATTCGTCTGGAAGATTAGAAAGATTTCTTCAATTATGTGCACAAGATAACCTGCAGGTCATGAATTGCACTACTCCAGCAAATTATTTTCATGCTTTAAGACGTCAGATACACAGAGATTTTAGAAAACCACTAGTTATTATGACACCTAAATCATTATTAAGAAATAAACTTTGTGTATCGAATTTAGAAGATTTTGGTAAAAAGAATTCTTTTCATAGAGTTCTTTGGGACCATGCTATTGATCCAAAAGAAAGTAGTTTTATAAAACTTAAGAAAACTAAAGAAATTAGAAAAGTAATATTATGTTCAGGAAAAGTTTATTTTGATCTTTTAGCAGCTAGAGAAAAATTAAAAAAAGATGATGTGGTGATGTTTAGAATAGAACAACTTTATCCATTTCCAGCTAAACCTTTGGTTAAGGAGATAAAAAAATATGCTGAAAATGCAAAATTTTATTGGTGCCAAGAAGAACCAAAGAATATGGGCGCTTGGCTTTTAGTGCGTGATTATATTCAATGGACATTAAATTATATTGGAGCTAAAAATAAAGAAATCATGTATATAGGAAGAAATCCAGCAGCATCAACAGCTACAGGGTATTCAAAAAGACATTTAGCGCAACAAAATGATATAATAGATAAAGTATTTAAATAAATATGAATGAAAAAATTTTAGTTCCAGTTCTAGGGGAAAGTATAACGGAAGCAACAGTTGCCAAATGGTTAAAAAATGTAGGAGATACAGTTGAAGCTGATGAGGCAGTTGTGGAATTAGAAACTGATAAAGTTAACTTAGAAGTTCCATCACCAATAAGTGGAACAGTTGGTGATATTAAGTTTAAAGATGGAGATGTGGTTAAAGTTGGAACGGTTTTAGGATCAATTCAAAGTAATGGAAAAAATACTCAAGCAGAAATTAAAAAAATAGAACCAGATATAAAAGTTGACGATTCTGTAAATTTAGAAAAAGAGAAAAAAGATGAGGAGCTATCAGCTCCAGCTACAGATGAGGAGCCATTAGTTTTAACTGAGGAAATTGAAGATGAAAAAGATACAAAAAAACCAATAGAATCTTCAACTCTTTCACCATCAGTAAGAAAAATAGTTACTGAAAAGAATATCGATGTGAAGTCAATTAAGGGCACAGGTAAAGATGGAAGAATATCAAAAGGAGATTTATTAAATTTGATGTCTGCTACTCCAAAACCAAATGAGAGAAAAATTAAATTTGGTGAGGAGGAAAGAATTAAAATGAGCAGGCTAAGGCAAACAATAGCAAAAAGATTAAAACAAGCCCAACAAAATGCTGCAATACTAACAACCTTTAATGAAGTTGATATGACTAGTATTAATGAAATGAGAAAAGAAAATCAGGAAGATTTTAAAAAAAGATATGGAACCAAATTAGGTTTTATGTCCTTCTTTGTAAAAGCTTCCATTGTAGCTTTGAAATCTTTTCCAGCAGTAAATGCAGAAATAAGTGGTGATGAGATAGTATATAAAAATTATTATAATATTAGTTTTGCGGTTGGAACAGAGAAAGGTTTAGTAGTTCCAGTATTGAAAAATGCAGATGAACTTTCATTTGCTGAAATTGAAAAAAATATAAAAACTATTTCTGAAAAAGCTAGAGATGGAAAATTAAATATTGAAGATCTACAAGGTGGAACTTTTACAATTAGTAATGGTGGAGTTTATGGATCAATGTTATCAACCCCAATATTAAATTTACCTCAATCTGGTGTATTAGGGATGCATAATATCGTTGAAAGACCTATGGTAGTAGATGGAGAAATTAAAATAAGACCCATAATGTATTTAGCATTATCTTATGATCATAGAATAATTGATGGTAAGGATTCAGTTTCTTTTTTAAAGACCGTTAAGGAAAACTTAGAAGATCCAGGAAAGTTATTTTTAGAAATTTAAATGTCTGAAAAATTTAATGTAGTTATAATAGGGGGTGGTCCTGGAGGATATGTTTGCGCTATTAGATTAGCCCAATTAGGTTTTAAGACCGCATGTGTAGAATCTAGAGGATCTTTGGGAGGAACTTGTTTAAATGTTGGCTGTATACCATCAAAAAATTTATTAAATCTTTCTGAAAATTTTTATAAAGCAAAAAGTTTCTCAAATCTTGGAATAGAAACAGGTGAACTAAAACTTAATATAGAAAAAATGATGAAAAATAAAGACAAAGCAGTTACTGTTTTGACCAAAGGTGTAGAATTTTTATTTAAAAAAAATAAAGTTACCTATTTTAAAGGTACAGGAAGTTTTAAGTCACCTAATCAAATATCAATAATTGATGATAAAAAAAAAGAAACTATTTTAGAGGCTCAAAAAATTATTATTAGCACAGGATCTGAGCCTGTTTCTTTACCAAATGTAAAATTTGATGAGAAAATTATTTTATCTTCAACGGGAGCTTTGTCACTTAATTCTGTTCCAAAAAAAATGATTGTTGTAGGTGGTGGTTATATTGGCTTAGAAATGGGTTCGGTATGGTCTAGACTAGGGTCTGAAGTTCATGTTATTGAGTTTTTGGATCATATTACTCCAGGTATGGACAAAGAGGTATCTAAAGAATTTATGAAGATTTTAACAAAACAAGGAATTAGTTTTCATATGCAAACAAAAGTAGAATCAATTAAAAATAACAAAACATCAGCGAAGGTTTTTCTGATGGATAAAGATGGAAAGAAAAAAGAGTTAGAATGTGATGTTGTATTAATTTCAGTAGGAAGAAAGCCAAATACCAAGAATTTAAAGTTAGATTCTATTGGAGTTTTATTAGATGAAAAAAAAAGAATTAAAGTAAATAAAAATTTTGAAACTAATATTAAAAATATTTATGCAATAGGCGATGTAATTGCAGGCCCAATGTTGGCACATAAGGCAGAGGAAGAAGGAATTGCAGTAGCCGAATTAATATCTGGTCAATCCGGTCATGTTAATTATGATGTTATTCCAGGAGTTATTTACACATCTCCAGAAGTTGCTACAGTTGGAAAAACAGAAGAACAACTAAAATCATTAGGTATTAAATATAAAGTAGGAAAATTTCCATTTATTGCAAATTCTAGAGCTAAGGCAATTAATGAACCTGAAGGATTTGTAAAAATTCTTGCTGATGAAAAAACAGACAAAATATTAGGTGTACACATGATAGGCCCACATGTTGGTGAAATTATAGGAGAAGTAGCTGTAGCTATGGAATTTGGTGCAAGTTCAGAAGATATAGCAAGGACATGTCATGCACATCCTACTTTTTCTGAGGCAGTAAAAGAAGCCGCATTATCGATAGATAAAAGAGCAATACACTCTTAAATTATTTTCATAATATACAAATATGAGAGTACCGATTCTTTTACCAAATATTTTTAACCATCCATTTACTTACGAAACCAATATAAAATTAAAGCTGGGAGATTATGTAGAAGTACCTTTTGGAAAATCAAAAGCTACAGGTGTTGTTTGGGATGAATTTGAAAAGAATATAAATAAGAATTTCGTAACCAAACAAGTAATTAAAAAATTTAACATTCCAAGTTTAAATAAAAGTTTAATAAAGTTTTTAAATTGGTTTTCAGAATACAATATGATTCCAAAAGGAATGGCATTAAAATTATTATTATTAAGTAGTAAAGTAATTGAGGAACTACCAGAAAAAAATTATGAGAACTTTAATTATAAAATTAAAAATCAGGAATTTAAATTAACTTTGCAACAAAAAGAAAATTTAAAAAATATGAATTTTTCTAATCAAAAGTTTAAAGTTCACGTACTTCAAGGAGTAACTGGATCAGGAAAAACTATAGTGTATTTCGAAGCCCTTAGAAAAATATTAAAAAATGGATTTCAAGGATTAATATTATTACCTGAAATTGGTTTAACGAGTCAGTTTGAAAAAAAATTTATTGATTTTTTTGGGTTTAAACCTGCCATTTGGCATTCTGGAATAACTAAAAAAAACAAAGAGATTATTTGGAGTGGAATTGTAAATAAAAAAATTAATGTAGTAATTGGAGCAAGATCATCATTATTTTTACCTTTTAAAAATTTGGGCTTAATAATTGTGGATGAAGAACATGATCAATCATACAAACAAGATGAAGGAATAATTTATAATGCTAGAGATATGGCTGTATCAAGAGCATCATTTGAAAATATACCAATTAATTTAGTTACAGCAGTTCCATCGTTAGAAACTTTTCATAATATTAAAAAAGGTAAATACACAAGTTCTAAACTTCATAAAAGATATAAAAATGCTTCATTACCAAATTATGAAATAATAAATTTAAATAAAATTAAATTGGGATCTCAATCATGGATTTCAAAAGAAATTATAGAGAAAGTAAATATTCATCTTAAAAAAAATGATCAAGTTCTCTTTTTTTTAAATAGAAGAGGATTTTCACCACATGCATTATGTAAAAAATGTTTAAAAAGTTTTTCCTGTCCAAATTGTTCAATAAATTTAGTTTATCATAAAAACAAAAAAATTTTGCTATGTCATTATTGTGGATATAAATCTCAACTTTTTAAAAAATGCTCAATAGATGAAATGTGTGATTTTATTTTTTGTGGACCTGGAGTTGAAAGAATTTATGACGAGGTTAAAAAAAATTTTCCTTTAAAAAAAATATCAATTTTTTCTAGTGATACAATGAACAAAAAAAATTCTAGGGACATATTAAAAAAAATTGTTAATAACGAAATTCAAATTTTAGTTGGAACACAACTTATCTCTAAAGGTTTTCACTTTCCCAATTTAAACTGCATCATTGTTGTTGATATAGATTTAACTTCCCAGGGTCACGATTTGAGAGGCACAGAGAAAAATTTACAATTATATCATCAACTTGCAGGAAGAGCTGGAAGAACTGGAAAGCCAGCAACAGTTTATTTTCAAACCTATAACTTAAATACAAACATGATAAGTGATATTACAAATAGTAATCCAGATATATTTTTAGAAAAAGAACTTGAATTAAGAAGATCTAATAATCTCCCACCCTTTCAAAGATTTATATCACTTATAGTCACAGGAACCGATGAAAAAAAAGTTGAAAAGGATTCGGTTAAATTGAAAAATTTCATAGAAAAATTTATTCATGGTAAAGTTTTAGGACCAGTTAATGCTCCGATATTTAGATTAAAGAAAAAATTTAGGGTAAGACTATTATTAAGAGGAAAAAAATCACTTGATATCCAAAATTCCCTGGCAAAAATTATCTCAAAATTCAAATTTTCGAGTGGAATAAAACTGACGGTTGATGTTGACCCAATAAACTTTAATTAATCAGCAAAAATTAAACTTTTATGACAATGTGGAGCTTGAAGAGGTTTGAGTCATATGCTAATTAAATTTGAAATTTTAAAAGTTCTTCAAATACAAATAAGGAAAATAAGTTGAGTAAAAATAAAGATTTTTCTGGTACATCTGTTAGTAGGTATTCACTTGCTTTATTTGAACTTGCAGAAGAAAGCAATTCAACTAAAGAAATTGAGGATCAATCTTTTGCATTAATTAATTTGATTTCAAAAAGTAAAGATTTAAATTATTTTATAAAAAACCCAACTAACACCAAAGAAGATCAACAAAACACAATAATTAAAATTTCAGAACAATTTAAACTTAATCAATTACTAACAAAATTTTTATGTTTTTTAATATCAAAAAGAAGATTTTTTTATGTAGAAAAAATACTTAAAGATTTTACTGAAACTTGTTCAAAAAAAAGAGGCGAAATAAAAGCTGAATTAGTTGCGGCAAAAGAAATGAGCGAGAATGAAATTAATAGAATTAAAGAAGATTTAACAAAAAGTTTTGAATCTAAAATAAGATTAAATTTTAAAAATGATCCAAGTTTAATTGGAGGACTTATAATTCAAGTTGGTAGCACAATGATAGACACTTCAATAAGAAATAAATTACAAAAAATTTCAAATAAAATGATCGAGGTATAAATGGAAATTAATCCTTCAGAAGTAACAAAAATATTAAAAGAACAGATTAAAAAATTTGGTGACAAAGCAGAAGTCACAGAAGTTGGTCAGGTTTTATCAGTAGGAGATGGTATTGCTAGAGTATATGGTTTAGATAACGTTCAAGCTGGAGAAATGGTTGAGTTTTCAGACAGTTCAAAAGGGATGGCGCTAAACCTTGAAAGTGAAAATGTTGGAGTTGTAATTTTTGGTGATGATAGAGCTATTAAAGAAGGTGATACAGTAAAAAGAACTGGAGCCATTGTTGATACGCCAGTAGGAAAAGAATTATTAGGAAGAGTAGTTGATGGTTTAGGAAATCCTATAGATGGAAAAGGTGTTTTAGAAAAAGGAGTAAAAAAAAGCAGGGTAGAAGTCAAAGCTCCTGGAATAATTCCAAGAAAATCAGTTAGTGAACCAATGCAGTCTGGACTTAAAGCAATTGATAGTTTGGTTCCAATTGGAAGAGGACAAAGAGAATTAATTATCGGGGATAGACAAACTGGTAAAACTGCAGTTGCGGTTGATACAATTATAAATCAAAAAAAAATAAATGAGTCGGGAGATGAAAAACAAAAATTATATTGTATTTATGTTGCGATAGGTCAGAAAAGATCAACGGTAAGACAAATACAAAAAACATTAGAAGAAGCAGGGGCAATGGATTATACAACAATTGTGGCTGCCACAGCATCTGATGCTGCGCCACTTCAATTTTTAGCGCCCTATACCGGATGTGCAATGGGTGAATATTTTAGAGACAATGGAATGCACGCTTTAATTATATATGATGATTTATCGAAACAAGCAGTAGCTTATCGGCAAATGTCTTTATTGTTAAGGAGACCTCCTGGAAGAGAGGCATATCCTGGTGATGTATTTTATTTACATAGTAGACTACTAGAAAGAGCCGCAAAGTTAAGTGATGAACATGGTGGTGGATCCCTAACGGCATTACCAATTATTGAAACACAAGCAGGTGATGTTTCTGCTTATATACCAACAAATGTTATTTCAATTACAGATGGACAAATATTTCTTGAGACGAATTTATTTAATCAAGGTATTAGGCCTGCAATTAACGTTGGTTTATCTGTATCAAGGGTTGGTTCGGCAGCACAAACAAAAGCAATGAAAAAAGTTTCTGGATCTATGAAATTAGAACTTGCTCAATATAGAGAAATGGCTGCATTTGCACAATTTGGATCAGATTTAGATGCATCTACACAAAAACTTTTAAATAGAGGATCAAAACTAACTGAACTTTTAAAACAAAAGCAATTTTCACCAATGACGGTAGCAGAACAGGTTATTTCTGTATTTTGTGGAGTAAGAGGTTATTTAGATGATATTGAGCTTAAAGATATTGCTCAGTTTGAGTCAAAAATCATTGAAAAATGTAAATCTGAAAAACCAGAAATTATTGAATCTATTTCAGCCTCTGGAAAACTTGAAGAAGATAC
>JBJLDM010000012.1:0-10597 GCA_045567135.1 Candidatus Pelagibacter sp. | reverse complement strand
ACAGTATTAGATGCTTTTTAATCTAACCAATTCTTATATTTTTCTCTATTATTTTTAATATACTCTGGCAACTCTTCAAATCCAAGTTTGACTAATTTACTTCCAGTTCCTATTTTATTTTGTCTTTTATCAACAGTTAAATCGTAAATAGCTTGTTTATTTTCCATTATTTTTTTAATTTCTTCAGTTGTTAATGATTCTACATCGAATTCTCTGTGATGAAGGTAGGATTTTAATTTATGTTCTATTTCTTCAGCTGTCTTAATATTAGAAAAATGCCATCCTCCTTTTTCTATGAACTTTATATCCATATATTTTGTTTTGGAAAAAAAAGTATCAAGTCTATAAAAAGGGTATTTACGATCTTTAATATTTCTTAACCATTGTGGATTTATCAAATCTTTTTTTCTACATGCTTTTGTTCCAGTCCACTTAAAATTTGGAATTTTTAAATTAAATTTGTAATAAAACATATCTTGTTTAAAGAAGATTATTTTTTCACTAATTGTTTTAAGATCAATATTTGATAAATTAGGTATTTCGTCTACATCTGAAACCAATATTAAATCTTCATTATTAGCTTCTTTAATTCCTTCACTTATGTAATTTCTTTGACCATTTTCTCTATAAAGAGCATTCATAATATATTTAATGGATTTTGTAGTTTCATCATCATTTTCAAGAACCTTATCAATTTTATTTGGAATTTGGTCATAGACTTTATAAATAATTTTATCTTTGAACTTTTTATACTTATTAATATCGAAATTTAATTCTCTCCTATCTCCACGATGAGTGAAACAGGACTCAATTATTATGAAATAATCTACGTGTGGATTTAGGCAGTTTAGCCTTGCATCCAGGACTATTTCTTCATCAAAATACATAAAACAGTCAAATATTTTCATAATAAATGATTGTTTTAATATAATTTTTGAAATAAATCGAAGAATAAATAAAATAGTTATTTTAGACTTATGAAAGCAAAACTTATTTTTTTATTAATATTCAATTTATTATTGTTTAACAAAACATTTTCAGATGAAAAATTTGATTTAGGAAAGGATATTTTTTTAAATGCTGGAAATTGTGCTGCCTGTCACTCACTTAAAGACGCAAATGCAGTTGGCAATGTAGGGCCAAATTTAAATGAAATAAAACCAGATATAGGCAGAGTTGTTAATTCAGTTACCAACGGTATTGGTGTAATGCCATCATTTCTTCAAATACTTTCTGAGGATGAGATAAATGCCGTTGCTTATTACGTTTCTGAAAGTTCAAAAAATTAAATTATATATTGTGGTTTTTGATCCAGTGCTTTGCAATATCTTCTCTTTTACAGATCCATACTTTATCAAAACCAGTTATATAATTTAAGAATTTTTTAAGAGATTGAATTCTTCCAGGTTTTCCAATTATTCTACAATGTAAACCAATTGACATCATTTTAGGTTTTTCTTTACCCTCTTCGTACAAAGTATCAAAACTATCTTTTAAATAATTAAAAAATTGATCACCAGAATTAAAACCCTGACTTGTTAGAAATCTCATATCATTATTATCCAAACTATATGGAATCATTAATTGTTTTTTCTTTCCCTTTTTTTTCCAATACGGAAGATCATCGTTATAAGTATCGCTACAGTATAAAAAACTACCTTCATCAATTACTAGATCTAGAGTATTAGGGCTACATCTGCCTGTGTACCAACCAGTAGGTCTTTTTCCAAAAATCTTTTTAAGAGTAGTTATTGCTTTTTGCATATGTTTTTTTTCGATTGATTTAGAAATATTTTGATAATCTATCCATCGCCAACCGTGTGAAGCAATTTCATAATTAGATTTCTTCATTTCTTTACAAATTTCTAAATTTCTTTCCAAAGCCATCCCAACGCCAAAAATTGTTAAAGGAATTTTATATTCTTTAAACAATTTGTGTATTCTCCAAAATCCTACTCTTGATCCATACTCATAAAGCGATTCCATGCTGAGATGTCTTCCTTTTATCGACTTAGCTCCAATTATTTCGGATAAAAATGTTTCAGAATATTTATCTCCATGTAAAACACAATTTTCTCCACCTTCTTCATAATTTAATACAAACTGAACTGCTATTTTTGAATTATTCGGCCATTTAACTTTTGGTGAGTTTGACCCGTACCCCAGCATGTTTCGTGGATATTTTTTTTTCATCTTGAAAGATAAATTTTTTCTTTTTTAAATTTATGAATAATTAAATTTTTCCCTTTCCCTTTTCTATCTACAACTAAAAAATTCATATTTTTAGTGGATATTAGTGGAAAATGCCAAATTCCTGGATTTAAATTTATTCCTGTTTGTTTTGGAATTTTAAATGACTCTATTTTTTTTAAATTTGGTTTACTTCCTTTGGGAGCTACAAAAACTAAGAAAGAAGTTTCTTTCATAGGTATAAATGCTTGGCTTCCTAACGGGTGTTTTTCCATCATATCAACTTTCATAGGAAACTTTCTTGTTTTTGCAGAAAAAATGCTAACTATGGTTTTGCCCTTCTTTGTAGAAGTGTCTATTTTTCCCAGATTATCGTATCTTTTTGCGTAACCATTATTAATTCTAAAATATTTTTTCTTATTAGTGTCTATGATTTGTCCAAATTTATTAAAATTTTTCTTATTAATTTTTTTTGGTTTTATTTTTATTTTCATTTAACTACTTTACCAAATGCTCTTATTCTAGAAATACCGCCGTCAGGAAAAATATTTATCCTTAAACAATTTACTTTATTTTTATTAGATGCTTTACTTTTAAATGAGTGCTTTTTATGTGGTTTTAATTTAGTTTTTCCTAAAAGAAGCTTCCATTTTTTTGAACTACCTAAGATTTTTTTTGATTTTACTTTACCTGGTATTAGAGCTGATTGGATTGTAAGTGAGTCTGGATAATTTCCTTTAAAATGATGAGTATCAATCTCTAACTTCCTAATTATTCCTGGCATACCGAATTTAATAATAATCCAATCGAAATTTTTTCCTCTACTTCTTCTTGTTTCCCATCCATCACCCATATTAACACCAACTCCAGGGCTAAGAACATTTTCAGCTTTACCAAAATGCTCGTTGTTACAACCAACAATTGTAGATCCGTTTAATATAGAGCTTAAATTTACGTTTTTTCCTTTAAGATTAATTTTTTCCAGATCCACTTTTCCATTAAGTCTTAATCTTGCAACGCCACCATCAGGAAAAATATTTAATTTTACAAAATTGAATGTTGAGTGATTTTTAATTTTAAAATTATGGTTTTGATCTGGACCTAATCTTTTTTTTTTCAAAATAGTTTTCCAATTTGTGTTTTTTGTAGGATTTTTTTTTGAAAAACATGCTTGTAATGATGCTTGCGCAGGTTGGTTTCCAGAGAAAAAAGATGTGTCAATGTCCACATTATAAATTTTTCCTGGTCTACCTAATTTGATGATTAAAAAATCATGACCATTTTTTCTTTTTCTTCTTGTTTCCCATCCATCCATCCATTTTCCATGATTATCATAAACACCTTCTTTAAAAATTGGTTTTTGGGAATTCAATATTTTATTTGCTGCTCCAAAAAATTGATCAGTTTTGTATATAACTCTAGAGCCAAATTTTGGTTCAGCTAAATTTACAGTATCACTAAATTTTATTTGTTTCATTTTGTAAATAATTCATCCAGTCGGAATAGAGCAATTTTTTTAACCTGTCTTTTTGACTCTTTGAATTCAAATTCTACATCATTATTAATTCTTTGTCTAAAATTATTTAATATCTCAAGTTTATCTTTACCCTTTACAGCTATAATAAATGGAAAACCAAATTTTTTTTCATATTCATTATTTAAATTTGTAAACTCATCAAATTCTTCCTTGGTACAATTTTTAAGATTTGCATTAGATTGTTCCTTACTAGAATGTTCGGTTAAGTTTTTCTCTACAGCTAATTTTGGATGGGCTCTTAAAATATTTAAAACTTCATTATTAGATGATGACTCATATATTTGAATCATTTTATAAATTAGATCATTTTTATCCTTAAATGGTTTTAATTCGAAAAGTTTTTCAGCTATCCATAGTGTTTTTTCAAAAATAACTCTAAACAAAGATATAAATTGATCTCGATTTAAATTATTTAAATTGTTTTCTAACCTCATAGTGGACGTTTTTTAAGTTTTAATATATTAATTATTCGTTTTTGTGTAATATACAACAACCAATATGACTAAATTAACTACACATGTTTTAGATATATATTCTGGTAAGCCTGGAAAAGGAATAAAAGTTGAGTTATTTTATATAAATGGCCAGGAGAGATCAAAATTAAATTCTATAGTCTTAAATTCTGATGGAAGATCAGATGCTCCACTTGTTGAAAAAGATAAATTTAAAAATGGTAAATATGAATTAGTTTTTTATATAGGTGAATATTTTAAAAATATTCTTAAATCAGAAACTACTCCATTTTTAGATGATGTAGTTATTAGATTTGGGATTTCAAAAAATAACGAACATTACCATGTTCCATTATTAGTATCGCCTTGGAGTTATTCAACATATAGAGGAAGCTGATGGTTTCCAATACAATCCAATTTGTTTTTGAAAATAAAATTTGCAAAATAAAAAATCCTGATCCTAATAAAACAATTTTAGATTATGTTCGTGATGATTTAAAAAAAACTGGAACAAAAGAAGGTTGCGCAGAGGGAGGGTGTGGAGCATGCACAATAGTTTTAGGTGAATTAAATAAAAACAAACTAATTTATAAAGCTATAAATGCCTGCATAAGTTTTTTACCAACTTTAAATGGCAAACACTTAATTTTAGTTGAAGATTTAATTGAGGAAGATAACAAACTTCACCCAGTTCAAGAAGCTATGGTTAAATTTCATGGTTCACAATGTGGATTTTGTACTCCAGGTTTTGCAATGTCTTTATTTTCAATGTACAAAAATTATTCAAAAATTAGTAATGAGGTTGTTGAAGAGGCTTTGTCAGGTAATTTATGTAGATGTACTGGTTATAGACCGATCATTGATGCTGCAAAAAGTTTAAATAATAAAAAAGATCAAGATAAATTTAAAAAAAATCAAAACAAAACTATCAATTTATTAAAAAAAATTAACAACGTTGATGTTGAGATAAATAATAGGGGAAAAATATATTTTGCACCAAAAACAATTGTTAATTTGAAAAAAATATTAAAAAAATACCCTAATGCAAAAATTTTAAGTGGTGGAACAGATCTTTCTCTTGAAGTAACCAAATTAAGAAAACAACTTAAAACAATTATTTCTCTTAATTCTATTGAAAAATTAAATTTTATTAAAAAAAGTAAAAGTACTATAGAAATTGGAGCCATTACTTCACTTTTTGATTTTCAAAACTTTATTAAAAAATATTTCTTAGATTTTTACAATATTTTAAAAAGATATGGATCACTTCAAATAAGAAATGTAGGTACAATTGCTGGAAATATTGCAACAGCCTCTCCAATCGGAGATACACTCCCGATATTATTAACATTAGATGCAAAGGTTATTGTTCAAGGAATAAATAAAAAAAAAATTTTCCCTCTAAACGATTTTTTTATTTCTTATAGAAAAACAAAGTTAAAAAAAGGTGAATTTATATATTCAATTAAAATACCTATAAATAAAGAAAATATTTTTAAAGCATATAAAATTTCAAAAAGATTTGATGATGATATTTCCTCAGTTTGTGGTTCATTCAGTTTTTTAATTAAAAAAAATAAAATTACAAAAGCTGCAATTGCTTATGGTGGAATGTCTGAAATTCCCAAAAGAGCATCAATAATTGAAAAAAAATTAATAAATTCTGATTTTTCAGAAAATACATTTAACAAAGCAGTCAATCTTATAAATAAAGATTTTTCTCCTATAGATGACATGAGGGCTAGCAGAAATTATAGATTAAGTGTCGCGAAAAACTTATTACTGAAAGCTTTTCACGAAATAAATAATAAAAAAATAATTAGAATAAACTGATGAGAAATGAAGAGTTAATAAAAGGACAAAGTATACCACACGATAGTGCAAGCAAACATGTATCTGGATTTGCTCAGTATACAGATGATATCAGTGAACCAGTAAACACTTTATATGGAGCAATTGGATGGAGCCAAAAGGCTCATGCAAAGATAAAAAAAATTGATCTCAAAGATGTAAAAAAAAGTGAAGGGGTAGTATCAGTTATAACTTATAATGACATTCCCGGCCGCAATGATGTAGGACCTGTGTTTGATGGAGATCCAATATTTCCAAAAACAAAAGTTGAATATTTTGGCCAACCACTATTTGCAGTAGCAGCAACCTCAACTGAATTTGCAAGAAAGGCAGTTTTAAAAGCAAAAGTAATTTATCAAGATTTAACACCAATTGTAACTATAGAAGAGGCATTAAAAAAAAATAATCTTCTTTTTGATCCAAGAATAATTAAAAAGGGCGAACCACAAAATAAAATAAATAAATCAAAAAATAAATTAAAAGGCAGATTTAATACTGGAAGCCAAGAACATTTTTATTTAGAGGGACAGGTTTGTTTAGTTGTTCCTAAAGAGGATAATAGTTTATTAGTATATAGCTCAACTCAGCATCCTTCAGAAACTCAGCAGATTATTGCTAAGATGCTTAAACAAAAAAGTAATTCAATAACAGTTATGGTTAGAAGAATTGGCGGTGGGTTTGGTGGTAAAGAAACAAATTTCTTGACATCAGCTATTTGTGCAATGTTATCTCACAAAACAAAACAACCTATTAAGCTAAGACTAGATAGAGATGACGACATTATAATAACTGGAAAGAGACATGATTTTTATTCTGAATATGAGGTTGGATTTAATGATGAAGGAAAAATAAATGGTTTAAAACTAAAGCTAGCTTCAAGATGTGGAATGTCACCAGATCTATCATATGCAATTAACGAAAGAGCCTTGCTACATATAGACAATGCTTATTATTTATCAGATTTAGAAGTCAAAAATTATCTTTGTAAAACAAATACTTCATCATCAACAGCATTTAGAGGTTTTGGTGGTAATCAAGGAATGATGGCTATTGAAAATATTATTGATAACGTCGCAAGGTTTTTGAAAAAAGATCCAAGCGAAGTAAGAAAAATAAATTTTTACGGGAAAAATAAAAGGAATATTACCCATTATGGAATGAAAATTAATGACAATGTAATTCAAGATGTTTTTAAAAGCTTATTAAATAAATCTAATTATAAAAAAAGATTTAAAGAAATTAGAAAGTTTAATTCAAAAAATAAATTTAAAAAAAAGGGAATAGCATTAACACCAGTTAAATTTGGTATATCTTTTACCACAATTCATTTAAATCAAGCTGGTGCATTAGTTCACATATATACTGATGGAAGTGTACATCTTAATCATGGGGGTATAGAAATGGGACAAGGCACACATACCAAAATTGCTCAACTTGTAGCAAATTCATTTGGGCTGCCTTTTGAGAAAGTGCAAATTTCATCTACAAATACGTCTAAAGTTCCTAATACATCTGCTAGCGCTGCATCTTCTACAACTGATTTAAATGGCGCAGCTACCTTAAATGCAGCTATGAAAATAAAGTCAAATTTAAATAATTTTATTAAAAAAAAATATAATATTTTTTCCAAAATTGAGGCTATTTATAAAAATGAAAATATATATTTTGGTAATAGATCTTTTAACTTCAAAAAAATAATACAAGAAGCTTATTTAAATAGAATTTCATTATCTTCATCTGGATTTTATTCAACGCCAAAAATTAATTTTGATAAAAAGAAATTTAAAGGTAGACCTTTTTATTATTTTTGTTATGGCGCAGCTGTTACAGAAGTTACAATTGATACACTTACAGGAGAAAATATAGTAGATAGAGTTGACATAGTTCATGATGCAGGAAATGCTATTAACCCAGCTTTAGAACTTGGACAGATCGAAGGAGGTTTTGTACAAGGCCAAGGATGGCTCACAATGGAGGAGGTAGTTTGGGATAAATTTGGAAAATTAAAAACTTTCTCGCCATCAACTTATAAAATTCCAGCAATTAGCGATACACCGAAAGAATTTAATGTAGAGATTTTTAAAAAAGGATCTAACGTTGAAAATGTTGTGAATAAACAAAAAACTACTGGTGAACCTCCGTTAATGCTTGCGATGAGTGTATTTTTTGCAATCAAAGATGCGATAGCATCTGTGTCAAAATATGAAAAAACCCCCGAATTAGATGCTCCCGCTACACCTGAAAAAATATTAATGAGTATAAATAAATTAAAAAATATAACCTAATCTTATGTCGGAAAAGTCAAAATTTATGCTAAGAGCGATTGAATTATCAATTCAAAGTGCAAAATCAAAAGGTGGGCCCTTTGGCTGTGTAATAGTAAGAGATAATAAAATTATTGCAGAGGGATTTAATCAAGTTACTGCAAACAATGATCCAACAGCACATGCAGAAATAGTTGCTATTAGAAAAGCATGTGAAAATCAAAATAATTTTTTTCTTAAAGGTTGTGACCTATATGCTACTTGTGAGCCATGCCCCATGTGTTTATCAGCAATCTATTGGTCTCATATAGATAATATTTTTTATGCTAACACCAGGTTGGATGCTAAGAACATAGACTTTGATGACTCATTTATTTATTCTGAAATGAACAAAGACATTGAAAATAGAAAGATAAAAATGCATCAAATGCATCGAGATGAAGCTTTAGAAGCATTTAAAATTTGGGAGAATAAAGAAGATAAAATTAAATATTAAATGGATATACTCACTTACACATTAAAATGGTCTGAAGTAATTTTAAGATGGGGGACATGTTTTATTTGCAATCTTATGGGTTGGTAACAGTTTTCTATTCAATTACCTTGACAATAAACTTAATAAAAGAATTACAAGTAGAGATATAGATGGTGAAGGTTATTTGATGCATTCAGGTTTTTTTTATAAATTAACTAGACTAAAGAAATCTCCCGAAAAAATGTATCTTAAGCAATTAGTTATATTTAAATGGCAAAGCTACTTAACATTTATTACAGGAGTTTTACTTTTATTTGTGATTTATTATTATAACGCTGGTGTTTTAATGGTAGATAAAAGAATACTCCTGTTATCTCCATCTGTAGCAATTGTATATTCAGTTTTATCATTATTAGTATCTTGGTTAATTTATGATTTTTTGTGTAAGTCTGATCTTATTAAAAATGATTTCTTATTTGTTTCGACGATGATTATTTTATTAACTATATTATCTTTTGGACTAACAAAAATATTTGGTCCAAAATTTGCTTTTTTAAGTGTTGGATTAATAATTGGTACAAACATGTTTGCTAATGTATTTACAGTAATAATTCCAAACCAAATGAATATTATAAATAGTAGTAAAAAATCAAAAAAGTTTGATATGAGTTTATCATTAGCAGCAAAACAAAGATCTATTCATAATAACTATTCTACTTTTTTAGTTTTATTTATAATGCTTTCAGGTCACTATAGTTTTTTGGTCTACCACAAATATAACTGGTTAATTCTGGTAATGATTGGAATAATTTCAGGAATAGCAAGGCATTACTTTAACTTAAGGGGTAGAAACATTCATAGGTTGAATATTTTATTTACTTCAATAGTTGCTTTGATAATTCTAGCAGTTATAATTTTTATATTCAAAAATTAATCTAATAAATAAAATGTCTGAAAAATTAATTGTTAGCTGGGAAGAATATAATAGCACCGTTGAAAAATTAGCAATCCAAATAGATGAGAGCGGTTATAAACCAACTATATTGGTTGGAATAATGAGGGGTGCAGCCCCAATGATAGATGTCTTAAGTAGAGTATTTAAATTAAAATGTGCATATCTTGCTGTTGAATCTTATAGCGGAAAAGGAATAGAAGACGAACAAGGAGATATAGTTTTTTCTAGAGAAATGAGTTCTATAGCGCCAAATATGGGAGGCAGAATTTTATTATGTGATGATTTATCTGATACTGGAATTACATTTAATAAAAGTATTGATTGGCTTAATAAATATGGGCCTATAAAAGGGAAAATTGAAGACATCAAAACAGCAACACTTTGGAAGAAAAAAAAATCAACTTTTGAGCCTGACTTTTGTGCAGTCAAACTAGATTCAAATCCTTGGATTGTTCAGCCTTTTGAGATTTACGAAGAAATTAGAATAGAGGATATCAAAAAAAAACAGAGTAAATAAAAAAAGGGCCAGAATAAATCCGGCCCTTTTAATAAAAAATTTAAATTTTTAAGCTACCCAAAAACTTACTACACTCGCTATCGCTATTACCCAAATCGCAGGGCTAGTACTATTGATTTTTCCTGTGCAGATTTTAATAGCTGCATAAGAAATAAATGCTAGTGCAATTCCATGTGATATAGAGTAAGTAAAAGGCATCGCAATCATGGCCAAAACAGCTGGTCCTGATTCTGCGATATCATCCCATTCAATATCTACTATGTTACGAACAAATAGAGTTGCAATATAAATTAAAGCAGCTCCATCTATTTCTTTTGGAAGACTTGTTGCTAATGGTGAAAAGAATAGACATAACA
>JBJLDM010000011.1:0-10633 GCA_045567135.1 Candidatus Pelagibacter sp. | reverse complement strand
CTTCGAGATTCATTAATAGCTGCGATAGTACCAATCTTTTTAGGATTTGGTTTTGTTATCGCTAAACCAGCTATGGAGCATTTGCCTCCTTTTTTATTAATGGGTTTAAGGTTTACTTTTGTGGCATTACTTTTGGTTTGGTGGTTTCCAATACCAAAAGCTTTTCTTAAAAGAATATTTTTAGCTTCTCTTGTAGCTAATACGACGCAGTACAGTATTACTTACACAGGTTTAAGTTTTATAGATGCTTCAGCAGCTGTTTTACTTGTTCAAACTGAAGTTCCTTTTGGAGTTTTATTTGCATATTTTATGCTAAGTGAAAAACCAACAGTAAGAGCTTTAATAGGAATAGCAATTGCATTTGTTGGAGTATATATACTAACTGGCTCACCAAATTTAGATGGCAAGTTTATTGGAGTAAGTTTAGTAATAATAGGTTCAGCTGTTTGGTCCTTGGGACAAGTTCTAGTAAAACCATTAAGTAAAAAAATTAATCCGCTAGCACTTGTTGCTTGGTTGGGCTTATTTTCTGGTCCAATATTAATTGGACTTTCAGCCATTTTTGATGGAAATCCAATTGGCTACTTTAGGGCTGCACCTTTTGAAACTTGGATGATTGCAATCTATTTAGGATTTATTATGCAGCCAATAACTTATGGTTGCTTCTATTATGTTTTAAAAAACAATCCTTTATATAAAGTATTGCCTATAGTTACCATGGGTATCCCTCCTACAGGACTATTAGCTGCAATTTTTCTTTTGGGTGAAGAACCCACTAAAGAATTATTTATTGGTGGAGCTATAATTATTGTTGGAGTAATGTTGATAGTATTTACTAAGCCAGAAAAAAAATAACTAACCAATCGTTTCTAAGAACGGTAAATAATATAAAATATAAAACCCTAAAGCTTGAAGTTTATTAGTAAGTATTAAAATACCAGTTAAAAGTAATAAAATTCCACCTATTTTTGTAATTAAATTCATTTTCTTTTTTATATTTTTAGAAACTAGAATAAATTTTTGAATTAAATATCCAGATAAAATAAAAGGAATAGCGAGACCTAAAGAGTAAAAAGATAATAATAAAATTCCTTTGTACATATTTTCAGTAGTTGATGCTAAAACTAAAATAGAACCAAGAATTGGTCCAATACAAGGTGTCCAACCAAATGCAAAAGCCATACCAATTATAACTGGACTAAAAATTTTATTATTTTTATTTGTATAAAATCTTTTTTCATAATTTAAAAAATTTAATTTAAAAACATCAAGAATATGTAGAGAAAAAATTATAATTATTAATCCTGCTATAATTCTTAGTGGAAAAGAATTATATAATAAAAACTTTCCTATAAATGTTGCTGAGGCACCAAAAATAATAAATACAATTGAAAAACCAACTGTAAATAAAAATATCGGTAATAAATTTATACTTTTTTTCTCGAGCAACTCTTCTAATTTATTTCCTGAAATGAAGGCAATGTAACCTGGGATAAGTGGTAAGACGCATGGAGATAGAAAGCTCAAAAGACCAGCACCAACTGCTAAAATTATTTCTGGCATTAAATTATTTTATAACTTTATGATTTTGTTCACCTAATTTATCAACACCAAGCTTAACTTTTTCACCACCGAGTAAAAACTTTGGTGGTTTCATATTTTCACCTACGCCTGGGGGTGTACCAGTACAACAAATATCTCCAGGATATAAAGTCATTAACGAACTCATATAGGAAACTAATTGGCTTATATTAAAAATCATTTGATTAGTATTGCCTGTTTGCATTCTTTTTCCATCTACTTCTAAAAACATATTTAAATTTTGAAAATCTGGAAGTTCATCAATAGTAACAATATATGGTCCAATTGGACCAAAAGTATCAAAACCTTTTCCTTTGTCCCAAGTTAATCCTCTATTTTTTTGAAATTCTCTTTCGCTTACATCATTTACCAAAAAAAAACCTAAAATATAATTTACTGCATCTGCCTCACTCACATATGAAGCTTTTTTTCCAATAACAAAACCTAATTCTACTTCCCAATCAGTGTGTGTTGAGTTTCTAGGAATTTTTATGTCATCATTTGGTCCTGAGATACAGCTTGTAAATTTAGAAAAAATAATAGGTTCTTTTGGTATTGGTAAATTTTGTTCTAGCGCATGGTCTTTAAAATTTAGTCCTATGCCAATAAATTTTGAAGGATTTGATACACAAGCACCTACTCTTTGATTTTTATCTAATATAGGTAAATTTTTTATATTTTCTTTTTTTATTTTTTCCAAAGTTTCAAAATTAAGAGTGCTTGCATCAAGGTCTTTTATTATTGATGATAAATCTCTATAATTATCTTCACTATCAATTAAGACAGGTTTTTCATTTCCGTTTATGCCTATTCTAGCTAATTTCATTTTATGACAACAATTAAAATAACTATACCTATAGCAATGGCATAATAAAATGGCATGGCTTTTCTCCAAGTAAATAAAATTTTTGCTGCATTTTTTGATTCTTTTTTTTTCATAATTTATCCTTTAAGACCTAAATGAGTATACTTTACATTTAAGTAATCTTTAATTGCCATAGAGCCGCCCTCTCTTCCATATCCAGCCTGTTTTATTCCGCCAAAAGGCGCCTCAGCTATTGCAACAACGGGTGTATTTACTGCAACAGTACCTGTTTCCATCATTTCAGATGCTCTATGTGCTTTTTCCATTGAGTTTGTACAAATATAACTTGCAAGACCAAGTTCGTGGCTATTTGCTCTTTCAATTACCTCATCAAAAGTTTTAAAAGATAACATTGGTACTAATGGACCAAATGGTTCTACTTTCATTATAGTAAAATCATCTTTTACATTATCAAATATTGTAGGTTCATAAAAATAACCTTTGTTAAACCCAGAAGGTCTTTTTCCACCTAATAATACTTTTGCTCCTTCTTTTTTTGTAGTTTCAACTAATTCTTCGATTTCATTTAATCTTTTCTTTGTGGTTATAGGTCCCAACTGAACATCTGGCTCCATACCATTTCCAATTTTTAATTTTTTTGTTTTTTCAACAAACAAATTCACAAATTCTTCTTTTTTACTTTCTTGTATATAAAACCTATTTGGAGAGATGCAAACTTGCCCTGTATTTCTAAACTTAGCAGCGACTGCCATATCAGTTGCTTTTTTAATATCTGCATCATCAAAAACTATAAAAGGAGAATGACCACTTAACTCCATAGTTACTCTTTGAACTTTATCCGCTGCTTGTTTTAATATTAATTTACCAACTCTTGATGAACCAGTAATTGAAATTTTTTTAACTATATCTGATTGAATAAGTTGTGAAGCAATACTTGGTGGATCTCCTGATAGTAAATTGACTACGCCAGGCGGTACTCCACATTCATTACATATATCAACTAACTCCATAACAGTTCCAGGAGTTATTACATCTGGTTTAATAATAACTGAACATCCAGCACCAAGAGCAGTAGATATTTTTCTAGAAGATAATACTAATGGAAAGTTCCAAGGGGATAAAGCTGCAACTACTCCAACAGGTTGATAGTAAACATGTACTCTTGTATCTTTAAATCTGCTCTCTACAGTTTGACCATAAATTCTTTTTGTTTCTTCAGCATTCCATTCAAAAATATCTGCAGATCCTGAAACTTCTCCTTTGGCTTCTGTAAAAGGTTTTCCAACTTCAAGTGTCATCCACTTAGCCAACACATCTTGCTTTTCTCTCATCCTGTCTGCAATTTTTCTTATAGTGTATGATCTTTGCCACGGTGGAGTATTCTTCCAAATTTCTAAACCTTTTTCTGCAGACCTTAATGCTTTTTCAACATCTTTTGGAGTTGCTTTTGATGCATTTCCTATTACTTCTTCGTTTGCTGGATTAATTACCTCATAAGTTCCTTTGTCAGAAGATTCTTGCCATTTACCATCAATAAACTGACCAAATTTTTTATACATAATTCTAATCTAGCATTACTTCAGGTTGTGTCTACTATGCAATTTACTCATTAGAATATTTTTGTAATAATGTTATTCTAATATTTGAAAGGAGGTTATATGGCTAAATTTTATGGCATGGGAAACTATACGGCTAAAGCTTTTCAAGGATTTATTAAAGATCCAGGTCAAGATAGATCTAAAGCAGTAGAAGCAGTTGCAAATTCTTTAGGTGCGAAGGTTCATGGTTTTGATTTATTAAGAGGACCTTATGATTTTGTAGTTATACTGGAAGGAACTTTTACACAAATGGCAGCAGCAAAACTAGCTGTTGAAGCTACTGGTGCAATTTCTAATTTTACTATAAGTGAAGCGATAGATCTAAATGCAGCTGCAAAAGAGGCAGGAAAAGTAGCAGCAGCATATAAGCCAGCAGGTTAATTATATTTAATTTAACTTCTGGTCTAAAGACCAGAAGTTAAGTTCTCTCATATAAGATTGGAAACATTTTTCCACCTAATGGATCTCCATTTTTGTAACCAGAATCTTGCATTGATTTTCTATAATTATAACTAGTCCAATCTCCCACATAGCTAATTTTAACATCTTCTTTTGCCACTCTTAGAGTATAACGACTCAATGTTTTTTTAGGTATTGATGAGCTAAGAGTTCCATGAAGTGTCCTCATGTCAAATATTACACAATCCCCTATTTCACAATCCCACTTTAAAAATTCATATTTATCTTTATTTCCTAAAATATCAGGTGGTAGTTCATATTTTTTTCCATCAATAACACATTCTTTTCCTTCAACTTTATGTCCGTCTTTAAACAAAACTCTTAAAAAAAGTTTATTCCATAAATGAGAACCTTTAACCCAAACAACTCCTTCATTTTTTTTTGTTGCTTGTAGTGGTAACCAAAGTACACACATGGTACCTTCCATATCAAAATAGCTTACATCATGATGGAATGGAGTAGATGATTTTGATCCAGCTTCTCTTAAAAACCAATTGTCCATAACAAGATTAATTTTTTTGGCTGACATTAATTCAGAAGCTATTTTTGCATATGGAGAATTAAAAACAAAATCCTTAAATTCAGGAACCAAATCCCAAGTCCAATAATCTTCTAAGTAAGCTGGAATTCCTTTTTTAAGAGTGTGTGATTTAAATCTAGGGCTTGGGGTTTTTATATCTCTTTCAATACCTTTTTGAAGTTTTTTTATCCAAGCTTTATCAAATTTTCCTTTTAAAAAAATTGCACCATCTTTTTTAAACTTATTCACTTCTTTTGATGATAAAATTTTTTGCATTAAGATAAATTAGTACAGTTTAATTTTGTGCGCAATATCTGTAACAGCCACTAAATAATACGTAATGTAGTATATTAAAAGAGCAAATGAAGCCTTTTTGTTTTCTAAAAATATATTTTTAAATTTACTTTCTGCAAATAGGAAAAAATATATAAATATTAAAGGTTCATAAACACTTTGTGGTACAATGATTGAACAAAAAATGAATACAAAAGAGGAAATAATAAATCTATCTTTATAATTATCAAAAATTTGTAATATAAAAATAAAATTAATAATAAATATTAAATAGAAAAAAATATAATTTCCAAATATTTTTTTAGATAATATAAAAAAAACTCCACCGTTATTTGCCATTGTACTTAAATCATGATTTAAATATGAAATAGCAAAAATAGATAGGGAAATGATTGAATAAATAATAATATTTTTTAAATTTAAATTATTATTTTTTTCCCCAAATAAAATATTTATAACTATCAAAGGAAATGTATAAACAAACAGTTTGGATACATTTCCTAACATTGTGTTAAAAATATTTCCTGAATAAGCCAACCCTCCAAAAAAATAAGGAAATTTATATAACAAATAAAATCCAGGCAAAGATAATATTGCCGAATAAATAGATAAATTTATGAAGTTTTTTAACGAGTCATTTCTAAAAATATAAATTATAAATAATGCGTAATAGACTGCATAAAATTGTCTTGAATAACAAGCTAACGCAAAAAGTAAAAAACTAATGTATAAATATTTTACATTTTTTATTCTTAAAAATTCATATTTGAAAAAAAAATAACATCCTAAAAGTATAAATATATCGGTAGTTATTCGATCATTTGCCCAAACAGATGAATATCTAAAAGCTGGAATAAAAAAAAAACTTAAACAAACTATAAATAATATATTTTTATTTTTTCCCTTATACTTTTCGCTTAAAGCGATAAAGAAAATATAAGGAACTATCATCGATATGAAACAAATAAATAACCTTACAATTAATGGATCATTAAAAATTAAATCTAGCCTGGAAAGTAAATAGTAATGTAGAGGGTAATGGACCGTATATGGATATGGATCTGATAAAAAACTCTCTTTTAATTTTAATACATATGGCCAAGTATCTTTAAAATCCATTGAAAAAGGCAAATATGAACCATCTTCATTGAAGTAAAAACTTAAAAGTAAAGACAAACAGCAAAAAAAGTAAATTATTAAATTTGATAAATGTATATTTTTTTTCATTTAAGGATTTTTCTCATGATCTGATTTATGATAACTTAAAATAAAAAAAAAGAAATTAAAATGCTTAAAGATACTTTTGGTAGAAAATTTCCTTACATTAGAATGTCAATTACTGATGTTTGTAACTTTAAGTGTGGTTATTGTTTACCTAATGGTTATCAAGTTGATAAAAGTGATAATAGAAAATTTCTTCATTTAGATGAAATTAAACGTCTTGCAAAATGCTTTCATGAATTAGGAGTTTGTAAAATTAGAATTACTGGAGGAGAGCCAACAGTAAGGAAGGATTTTTTTGAAATCATTAAAGTTTTAAAATTTGAAACAGGAATTAAAAAACTTGTAATTACAACAAATGGCTATCACTTGGATAAAAAAGCAAAGTTATTACTAGATAGTGGTTTAAATGGAATTAACATAAGTATTGATAGTCTTGATCGTGAAACTTTTAAAAATGTTACTGGCCACGATAGACTACCTGAAATTTTACAAGGAATAAAAAATTTACAAGATCTAGGTTTTGAAAATATAAAAATTAATGCTGTACTACTAAACGGAATTAACTCATCAGAAAAAGATTTTGATACATGGTCAAACTTTATTAAAAAAAATAAAGTAGATTTTAGATATATAGAATTAATGCAGACTGGTGATAATTTAGAATATTTCAAAAAATATCATGTTTCATCTAAAATTTTTAAAGATTATTTAAATAAAAAAAATTGGATTTACCAAACTTTAGGAAAAGATGCAGGCCCCTCTTTAAATTATATAAACCCTAGCTATAGAGGTAAGTTTGGAATTATTGCTCCTTACTCAAAAGATTTTTGTAGAACTTGTAATAGATTAAGAATTACATCTAGAGGAGATTTAAGACTTTGTTTATTTGGAAATACTGGAATAAGCGTTAGGCACTTATTGCAAAAAGACGATCAATTGGAAGAGTTAAAAGATCTTATACTAGGCCAAATGAAATTTAAAAAAGAGTCGCATTATTTGGAACTTGGAAATACAGGATCAACTAAAAATTTATCTAAAACTGGAGGATAATTGACTAAATTAAAAGTAATAAGTAAAAATGAATTAAAAGATTGGGCAAAAGAAATTTTTAAAAAAAATTCATTTAACATGGTTGATGTTTCTTCCAAAAAAGAAACTTTTAGAAGAGCTTTAGCTTCAGGAAAAATATATGTAGGTAATGAAGTTTTTAATCTAATTAAGAATAAAAATATGCCTAAAGGTGACCCTATTAGTTTAGCTGAAGTTTCAGCAGTTCTAGGTGTTAAAAAAACAAGCGAATTAATTCCTTTATGTCATCCTCTACCAATAGATCATACAGCTACAAAAATAATAATGCACAAAGAAGATAGTTCACTAGAAGTTTTTTGTGTTGTGTCTGCTATTGCCAAAACTGGTGTTGAAATGGAAGCAATCATGGGAGTTAATGCAGCACTAATAACAATTTATGATCTTAGTAAAATTGTAAATCCACATCTTAAAATTGATAATGTTAAACTTTTAATAAAAGAAGGTGGTAAGAGTGGATTGTGGACCAATCCTGATGGTTTGCCAAAATTTTTAGAAAATATTTTTTAAAAAATTTTTTATGTCGATACACCTAACAACTCAGAAAATACTTAAAGAATGGACAGATTATAATAACCATATGAATGTGGCTTATTATGTTTTAATTTTTGATATCTATGGTGCTGAAAAACTTATGGATATATTTAATATGGGAGAGCAATCAGCGAAAACTACAAAGAAAAGTACAATGGTTGTGGAATCTCATATTACTTATAATCAAGAAGTTAAAGAAGGTGATGAGGTAGATGTAAATTTGATTTACTTTAATCATGATAAAAAAAGGCTTCAATATAAACTTGAAATGATACATGGAGAAAAAAAGTACTTAGCATCAACAATGGAAATTCTAGCTCTTTATGTTGACTTGGGTCAAAGAAAAGTTTCAGAATTTGAAGAAGAGAAATTAAAAATAATGGATGAATATATACAAAAAAATAAAAATAATTTTAAAAGTGATGAATTAATATTTTCATCAAAATTAAAAAAATGAAAATAAAATTAGAATTGTTTGGTGCTACGCGAGATTTAAACAACAAAGACTTTATAGAATTTAATATTGAGGAAAAAAGTTCAATTAAAGAACTTAGAAAAAAAATAATAAATTATGTAGATGATAAATTTAAGGGAAATGAAAATTTTAAAAAAATAATCGAAACATCTGCATTTTGTACTGAGGATAATAATATCGTTTCAGATAACTATAAAATTATAAAAGATCAAAAAATTGGAATTATACCGCCTATAGGAGGTGGTTAATGCTTCACATAAAAATAATAGATCTTACAAAAGAAAAAATTAGACCTGAAAATGCTGAAGAGTTTATTGCATCATCTAAATTTGGTGCTTCGATAGTATTTTATGGAACCGTAAGAGAAGATAATGAAAATAAAAAAGTTACTGGAATAACTTATGATAGTCATGATGATTTAGTCTTAAAAAGCTTTAAAGAAATATATGAAGAAACTGATAAAAAATTACACATTAAAAATAAATCTGTATTTATTGAACATGTGAAAGGTTATGTTGGACTTGGAGAAATTAGTATTATTATAGCTGTTGCTTGTCCGCATAGATCTGAAGCATACGATTTATCAAGATATATTATAGAAGAAGTAAAAAAGAGATCTCCAATCTGGAAAAAAGAACATTACAAAGATAAAGAAGGTGAATGGTTAAAAGGAAACCCTATTCAAACTAATTAAAATTTTTTTTTAAATCAAAATCTTTAAAAACTCTACCTGAAGGTACTTTTATGAAATTTGTTCTTTTTTTTAATCTTTTAATCATAAATTTAGCTCCTATATCACCTTTAATTTTTTTTAATTTTTCCATCACTGAAATGTCAAAACCAATTGGATTACCTATTTTATTTTTAAATTTCAATGCATGAACTAAAAATTTCCTTTTTTTAATGGAATTAAAAATTTTATTTATATCTGATGATTTTATAAAAGGCATATCAGATTGAACTATTATAAATCCTTTATTTTTTTTTGATATTTTTTTCAATCCAGCTTTAATTGATGAAGATATACCTAATTTATATTTTTTGTTTAATATAAAGATAATTTTTTTATTATTTTTTATTATTTTTTTAATTTTTTTATCTTCATGACCTACTACAATTATAATTTTACTAACCTTGCTTTTTATTAAAGAATTAATAGCATGGTTTATAAGTGGTTTGTTTTTAAATTTTTTTATTAATTTATTTTCACCTTTTAATCTTTTAGATTGGCCAGCAGCTAAAAGAATTGCTCTAATCATTTACTGTAGGTAACAGATACTAACTGTGCAATAATTGATAAAGCTATTTCTGGTGCTGATTTTCCACCTAATTTAATTCCAATTGGACCGCATATTGAATTTATTTGTTCATCTGTAAAACCCGCCTCTTTTAATCTTTCACATCTATTAGTATGTGTTTTTTTACTACCAAGGGCACCAATATAATAAAATTTTTTATTTAAAGCATGCTGTAGAGCAGGATCATCAATTTTTGGATCATGGGTTAGTGCTATTAGAGCTGTATTAGAATTTGTTTCTATTTCTTTAAATGCTTCATCGGGCCATTTATTTATTATATTCAAGTCTGGAAATCTTTCTGCTGATGCAAAATAACCTCTAGGGTCAATTATAGAAATTTCAAAATTTAAACTTTTTGCAAAATCAACAAGGTACTGAGCAATATGAACAGCTCCAACAACAATAACTTTTATCGGCCTTACATATGTTTCAACAAATATTTCTGTACCTTCTATTATTCCATTTTTTTTAGAACTATAAAAATTTTTTATTTCATCTGAATATTTTTCTAAATCTTTACCTAATTTTTTTCCATTTTCATAAATTTCACTCTCACCTGTTTTAAGATTTGTAATAATAGCAAATTCATTTTTATTTTCTTTTTTCTTTATAATTTCTTTTAATGTATTTATTTTCATTAATTTAATTGTTCTAAATAAACTGCAATTTCACCCCCACATGCAAGTCCAACTTCCCAAGCACTTTCATTAGAAACTTTAAATTCAATTTTTTTAAAAG
>JBJLDM010000010.1:0-11240 GCA_045567135.1 Candidatus Pelagibacter sp. | reverse complement strand
TTTTTAGGAGCCATAGGATAAAAATTATAAGCTCCAATATTTATAAAAGTTAAATCAATAGGTCCATATTTTTCGCCAAGTTTTTTATAAATTCCTCCATAACCAGTGTCACAAGCAAAGAAAAATTTTTTATCTTTGTACTCAATTAAAAAGCTACCCCATAAAGTTTTATTGGTATCCCAAAGACTTCTTTTTGACCAGTGTACAGCTGGTACAAATGTTATCTTGATATCATTTACTTTTATTTCGTCATACCAATCTAACTCTGTGACATCATTAAAGCCATTTTTTGTAAAATATTTTCCAAGTTTTAAGGCAGTGGCAACTTTAGCTTTTTTGTATGGGAATCTTTGAATTGTTCTGGTGCTTAAATGATCATAGTGGTTATGAGTTAAAAGAAATAAATCAATTTTTGGTAATTCATCCATATTTATTGCTGGATCAACAAATCTTTTTGGACCGAATACTAAGGGCCCCATATTTTTTTCAAAAACTGGATCAGTGATAATAGTTGTATTTCCTAACTTTATTAAAAATGTTGCATGGCCAATCCAAAATATGTAGTCGTTATTTTGATTGTCTTTTAATGATTTAAGTACTTTATCTTTTTCTATGACGTGGCCATTTGGAATATTCATGTCTAGTTTCTTTTTTTCTTCATTAAATATTTTATAACTCCAATTAAATTTCATATCTCTCACTGGAGATCCTTCAGGATTTCTAAAAGTTCCATTTGATAAATGATGATAAGGTTTATTTTCCATTGTAAATAATGGAGCTTTATAAACAAAAAATATTATAAAAAAAATTATAAATTTATTTTTTTTTTTAGTCATTTTTTACTTAATAATTGTTGTAAAATGACCCATTTTTCTTTTAGGCTTAACTTCTTTTTTTTGATAATCAAAGAAAAATTCGTTTTCAGTGAATTTTTTACCCCTGTAATTTAAAATATCTTTACCAATTAAATTGATCATTTTTGCATTAAATAATTTTTTAGTTTCCATTTTTTCTAATGCACAGATTGCTCTTATATGATTTTCAAATTGACTTATATTATGAGAATTAATTGTTAAATGACCAGAATTATGAACTCTTGGTGCAATCTCATTAACATACAAAGCATTATTTTTATCAATAAAATATTCAACACACAGAGTGCCAATGTAATCTAATTCTTCAGAAATTTTTTTAGACCATTCTTTTGATTTTCCAAAAATATCTTGGTCAATTTCAGCAGGAATTTTAGAATATTTTAATATTTGATCTTCATGCTCATTTTCTATCGGTTCATAAATTTCATATTTTTTTGGCCCAAACCTTGTAATAATTACTGAGATTTCTTTTTTTAAATCTACTAATTTTTCAAAAATATATTCTTTATTTACATTTATTTTAATAATATCTAAATCATTTTTAGAGTTGATCATAAATTGTCCTTTTCCATCATAACCCAAAGTAGAAGTTTTAAGTATTCCAGGTATAAAATCTAAACTTTTTTCAAGATCTTTTTTATTTCTAATTAATTTATATTTAGTGGTTTGTATATTTAATTTATTTACAAAATCTTTTTCGGTTAATCTGTTTTGTATAATTTTATTTATTTCTGGATTTGGTAAAACTTTTTTTATTTTATTTATTTTTTTTAAAGTTTCAAAAGGTATATTCTCAAATTCAAAGGTTACTAAATTAATCTTATCGGTAAATTCTTTAATTTTTTCTGAGTCTTGATAATTTCCAAAAATAAAATCATCACAAAAATCTTGTGCAGGAGCATTTTTATCATCACAATAAACAGTAGTTTTAATATTTAGTTTTTTTGCAGCGGTTGCTAACATACTTCCTAGTTGACCACCTCCAATAATTCCAAGATTAATTGCAGTCATTTTAACTTGGCTTTTTTTTTACAGATCGGGTTTGTTTGTTTCTCCAAAGATTTAAATTCTTCCTAACGTTTTTATCATTGATTGAAATTATTGAAGCGGATAAAAGCGCTGCATTAATAGCTCCATCTTTACCAATTGTTACTGTTCCAACAGGTATGCCTTTTGGCATTTGAGAGATTGATAATAAACTATCTAGGCCATTTAATTTTTTATTTGCGATAGGAACGCCAATCACTGGAATAGTAGTAATTGCAGCTATCATTCCCGGTAAGTGTGCAGATCCTCCTGCACCAGCAATAATTACAGATATATTATTTTTTTCAGCATTTTTTGCAAATTTATACATTCTATCAGGTGTTCTATGAGCTGAAACTATTTTTGTTTCGTGTTTAATTTTTAATATCTTCAAGACTTTCGCACAATATCTCATAGTTGAATAGTCTGACTGGCTACCCATTACTATTGTTACTTTATGATTTCTTTTATTGGACATTTGTATGTTTTAATATCAAAAATTTAGACACTAATATATATTTAATCATATGAATTATAAAATTGATAATCTTCAATATTGTAAATGGTCTCGAGAAGTATTTCAAATAAATCGAGACGCAGGTTTAGATGCAGTACATGTCACAGTTGTTTATCATGAGGATTATGATGAATTTCTTGAAAGAGTAAATGAATGGAGCAATCATTTTAAGGACAACTCTGATCTTATATTTCTTGGAAACTCTTACAAAGATATTGAAAAAGCAAAAATAGAAAATAAAACAGCAATTTTTTTTGGGTTTCAAAATTGTTCACCTATTGAAGATGATATTGCTCTTATAGAAAAAGTTCATAATCACGGATGTCGATTTATGCAACTTACCTATAATAACCAATCGCTGTTAGCGACAGGATGTTACGAAAAAAATGATAGTGGTGTTACAAATTTTGGTAGAGAAGCAATAAAAGAGATGAATAGAGTGGGTATAGTTATTGATATGTCTCATTCAGCAGAAAAAAGTACGTTTGATGCCATTGAAATAAGTGAAAAACCAATAGCAATAACTCATGCGAATCCAATTTTTTGGCACAATGCGAAAAGAAACAAATCAGAAGATCTTCTTAAAACTTTAGCTGAAAGTAATGGAATGCTTGGTTTGTCATTGTATGCTCATCATTTAAAAGATGGCACTAATTGCACTCTTGAAAGTTTTTGTGAAATGGCTGCAAGAACTGCTGAAATTATGGGAGTAAAAAATATAGGCATTGGATCAGATCTTTGTTTAAAGCAACCTGACAATGTTGTTGAATGGATGAGAAATGGAACTTGGACTAAAACAAAAAATTTTGGAGAGGGTTCGAAAACAAAAGTAGGATTTCCTCAACAACCAGATTGGTTCATAGACGCAAGAGGATTTAAGAATTTAGAAATAGGATTAAAAAAAGTTGGATTTAACGACAAAGATACAAACGATATACTAGGAAATAATTGGTTTAATTTTTACAAGGGAATTAATTAATGGAATCAAAATTAAGAGATCCAAAAAAAATAATGAAATTATCTAAATTGGGATCTTTTCATCAATCAAAATTATCTTTTTTAAGATCATTTTTAAAAGAGTTTAAAGACTGGAAATATAATAGAGATTTATTTGATTTGGATGAAGGAGGATTTGGAAGAGCAGTTTATTCTTTTAGCAAAGATCGTAGAGTTTACTCTTTAGTTTGTTTTGCGAATAAAATTAGTGATCACGAAAGATCAGATAGAGTTATTGCAACTAAATGGGATGCAGCATTTGTTCTTTATGATGGAATTCCAACAAAGAAAGATTTAGATAGGTTGTCAAATAATGTTCCACAACAAGAAGTTGGAAGAATGAGTTATAAAGAACTAACTTTATCAAGAGCAAATAAGTCAGTTAGAATTTTTGAACATGTAGTAGATAGTTTATCAAACGGGAAGCAACCAGATAAAGAAAAATTATTTAAAGTTGGATATTTATATAGAACAACAGCTGTTTATGGATCTGGTAAATTTGGTTTAGCAGATAGATTTAGAATTAAAAATAGAGAGGAAATTTATGGACCATTTAGACTTGAAATGATGTTGGTTTATTTGGTCAGACAATTTACTTTTGATCAGGTAAATCATATAGCAAAGCATAAAAATTCTAAAGTTGCTGTAGAGCTTGATGATGATATTTGCAAAAACCTTGGCATTGGAAATTCTACTGGATTAGGAATGGCACCTTTTATTGTTAATCATCCAGCACTTTTAAATAATTGGATATTAGCAAGAGAAACAGCATTAAAAAAAATAAGAGAAATTAAAACGATAGATGAAAATGATTCAAAAATTTTTATAGATTGTTTAAAAAAATCATTAAAAAATGTCACTTCGTGGACAACAGATAGTGATTTTCAGCAAAAAAAGATCAAATCTTTAATATCAGATTTATACAAATTTATTAATTTTATAGAGAAAGAATTTAGTTTTGAAGAAGATTATGCATTTAACACAATATATAAATGGAGTGAAAAAAATCTAAGAGATGAATGTATAGAATATGTAGTTTCAATGATGATGGAACCTTATGACTATATAACCAATTCTTTGTTAAAGGGTATGAGTGCTGATGAGGATAAGTATTTTACTATACCAACCAATAAAAATGTTTCTGATTTGAGAAATATTTTAGAAGATAATTATTCAGATATATTAAAAATAGATTTTGAAAAAAAAGAAAGTAATCAAAATTTTTGGTTCATATCTAAAAATAAAGAAGAACCTAGACTCGCAGATAGATATTTAGATAAGGGATCAGAACTAGAACAACCATTGGCTATAGCAAGAGATATTTGTAAATTATACGCAAGAATTTCAAATCAAAAAAATAGTCTGAAAATTGGAAAATTTTTAATAGAAAATAATGATCTTCGACATGTAGTGAGGAGAGCATTTATTGCTGAGAAGTTTCCATATGCTGAAATACAAGATAATACAATTGGTTCAAATTTAGTGCCAATAGATATGTTAAGATTAAAATTGTCTTTTTTTGGAGCAGTAAAATTTGATCCTCGTTCAGATAAATGGTTAAGAATAAATATGTTTCAAGGCGCACCCCTACCTAAAAATTTAAAAAAGTTTGACGATTATTGGGTTTATAATTATTTAAATTAATGAGAAGTTTTAGTGAAATAGATACAGCAGTAAAAAGAGCAAGTAAGGGTATTGGATTTTCCTGGGGTATTTCAGAAGAAGTAGGAAAAAATATTCGTCTTTTAGAAATGTTTGGATTACCGGGTTTAAAAAATCTAAATCAGTATTATAAAATTTTTAAAGAAAAAAAATTTCAAAATTTAACTTTAGTTTCTAAAGAAAATTCATCAAAAATACCATACTGTCCAATTATAGCGGGAATAAATTTTTTAGATCAAATAAACAATCTTGAAGAACTAGGAGAAATTAAATTTGAAAATTTAGGCTTTCCAATTTTATTCATTCCTTTTGTTAGTAGATCTTCTGAAATTATAGGTAAACGAATTTTTTTAACGATTGATGAAAAAGAGTTTTTATTAAATTTTAATCAATCAATTTATTCAAATTATCTAAACAGCGATGTTTTAGAAAAAAGTGATCAAATTAAAATTAAATTTATAGAAAACAAAAATATGTTTAGTGAAGAAGAATGGCAAGAGCTATACAAATTGTCAGAAGATACATTTGTTGAAGAAACAGATAAACTAAAACAAAACGCGGCAGGAGCAGGATTAACAGACAATGACTGAAAAATTTAAAGACAACTTAAAAGAAAATGATTTGAAATCACTTAACAATATTTGTGAGGAATGTGAAAAAGAGGAACAAAGTGTTAAAGAAAACTTGATTTTAAGTGGATTTAAAATTTGTAATTCTTGCAGAGTTTCAAAAACAGTTTTCCCAGTTTAACTGATTGCGCTTGCTGGCATAGCATCCATTCTACTCATCACAAAAGATATTGATAAAAATGCTATTATTAAAAAAGACAAAAAAACTACACCAAATGATTTAAAATTAGATTTTAAGTTTAATACATGTTTGGTTGATATAATTAAAGATGCAAATATCCAAAACTGTGTAATAAAAATTACTGGTATAACTAATTCTGGCGTAACAGCGAAAAATCTTAATAGACCCGGAGAATGTGCAAAACCCACTCCTGTAAGTATTTTTTTAAATGAAACCTTAGTATTTTTGTCTGGAAATAATTTAACCCCAATTACATATATGAAAATCGCCCAAACAAACCATGTCATTATTGCAGTTAATCCAGAGACACCAATTGAAGTTTTTACTATTGTATTAGCAGCAACTGCACCAGCAACTCCATCTAATATCATTATTAAGCCAGCAAAATAAACTGAAGCTTCTCCAAAGTTTTTACTGTCTGTATAGAGAGATTTATCTAATTTTAGTGATCTAAATATTATATCTAAAAATAATGCAAACATTACTTATTTTATTAATTATTTAGAGGAGAGCAAGTGCTCTCCTCTAAAAAAAATAATTATCCTTTTACAACTTCTCTAGTATTAGCGTGAAATGACTCTTTAAAAGGAATATCCACCACAACCGCATCAACAGGTGTTCCAGGAGTATCAGAATATTTAGCAGGTAAATGGACTTTGTATTTATTTCCAACCTTACCTTTTGGGAAACCGTTTGCATTTAGTTCACCATCAAATGGCACATATCCCATTGCAATATTTTGTTTTTTTTCTGGGTGATACCAAGGAGAAGTGATGAATCCAACCGGATCTCCACCATCTGCATTTGAAATTAACCAAAAATCTGGAGCGTATTCTTCAATTGGTTTACCACCTAATTCAAGGCCAACTAACTGAAGCTTGTAAGGTTTTTTGCCTGCTTTAATTTCAGCTCCCATTTTTTCTAAAACTGCTTTACCAATATAATCAGTTTTTTTGTTCCACTCACCTTTTCCAGATAAAGAAACTTGATAACCTAAATTACATTGGTATGGATTATGTTGTTGATCCATATCTTGACCCCAAGAAAGAATTCCAGCTTGAATTCTTCTATGGTGAGCAGGAGCAATTACCATGAGGTTATGTTTTTTCCCTGCTTCAAGAACTGCATTCCACATATCATCTGCATATAAAGTTGCATTTCTCAAATATATTTCATATCCAGCTTCACCTGAGAAACCAGATTGTGAAATAACGCAACTTCTTCCAGCAACTTTAACTTCAGCCAAACCATAGAAAGGCATATTATCCAAATCTACTTGATCACCAAGTAAATCTTGCATAAGCGCTTTTGATTTAGGACCTTGAATTTGTACTGGGCACGCATCGATTTCTTCTACTGTACAATTAAATCTTCCATCAGCATTTACACCTTGTAGATACATGCCAATATCAGAATCTGATAATGAAAACCAAAACTCATCTTTTGAAATTCTAAGAAGAATTGGATCGTTTAAAACTCCACCATAAGCATTACATAAAATTACATATCTCGCTCTCATTGGTGAAATTTTAGTAGCATCTCTAGTTATTACATAGTCAGTAAATTTTTCTGCATCAGGACCTTTAACTCTTATTTGTCTTTCAACAGCAACATTCCACATAGTTACATGATTTACTATTGCATCATATTCTACCATTGCTCCACCATCTTCTGGTTTTACATATCCTCTTGGATGGTAAATTCGATTATAAACTGTTGCTCTCCAACAACCTGCTTGCATTGATAAATGCCAGTATGGTGATTTTCTTACTCTTGTTGAAATCAACATCTCAACTTTTGTAGGCCCGCTTTGTCTTAGATTGTATGGAACTTCACGATCAGATTGATCAACTGAAGTTACATGTTTTAATTTAGTATAGTCAAATTCATTAGACATATTTGTTCTCCATCAACCACTTGTTTGTTTCCTTCAAGCCGCCGAATGTATAAATGTGGAAAAAATCTGTATGCGACTTAACTTTCCCTATTAAATCATTTGGGTCTTTAGGTCTCATTAAATCTAATGCCTTACTAAAATTAGATTTAAGAAAATTTAAGGAATTTTTTGCTCCTACAATATTAGCAAACTTAATTAGGCTAGTTATTTTAAGAGGCCCAGTAATTCCAACATGAACTGGTATTGTTTGTTTAGAAATAAAGTCTATTATTTTCTGAGAGTCTAGTAACCATTGTGTTACTATATAGTCAGCATAAGGCTTTTTATCTTTCATAGCTTTTTCTAATTTTGAATCGGATATATCAGGACTCCCCTCTGGATGTCCAGCGATTCCTATCTTCATTTGCTCAAAATAACCTGTCTCTAAAATTTGAATTGAGCTGTCAAAACTTCCAATAGGTTCTCGGCTTCCACCAATAACCAAGACCTGTTTAACCCCTACATCCTTACATCTAGAAACATACTCTTTGAGTTGGACATCATTTTCAATAGATCTAGCGGGGAAATGAGGTATAGGATTCAACCCTTTTTTAACTAATTTAGAAGCTTGTTCAGCGGTATCTTTATAATCACCACCAGGGAGCATGGTTATATATATATCCTTTAAAGCTGGCAAAGTATCCAGGTCAGTTTTAGGTGCAATTTCCAAAGAAAAATTCATTATGGGATATTTATTTATTTTAAAATATCTGTCTATAAAAATCGGATCTTAGTGACAAGAAGGTTATCTTTTTATTCCCCTGTGCTTTTGTATTCTTCGACCGTATTCTTGGGTGATTCTGTCAAAGATAATAGCAAGAGCTACAATAGCTAACCCATTAAATAATCCTAAAGCTAAATATTGGTTTGATATAGCTCTTAGAATTGGAACGCCCAAGCCCTTAACTCCAATCATAGACGCTATTACAACCATAGCTAAAGCCATCATTATTGTTTGGTTTACGCCAGCAAAAACAGTTGGAAGAGCCAAAGGTATTTGGACACTTTTTAGCTTTTGTAGTTTGGTAGCACCAAAAGCTTCACTAGCTTCTATTGTTTCTTTATCAACTTCTCTTATTCCTAAATTTGTTAATCTAATAACAGGTGGGATTGCATATATACAAACAGCAATTAAACCAGGAATTTTTCCTATACCAAGTAGCATTAAAATTGGAATTAAATAGACAAAACTTGGAATAGTTTGCATCATATCTAAGACAGGTAACATTGCTTTTTCAAATCTGTTAGATCTTGCCATGAATACTCCTAAAGGTATTCCAACAGCTATACACATAATTGTACATACAGTTATAATTGCTACTGTTGCCATACAATCTTTCCACATACCAAAGTATCCAATCAACATAAAAGCAACCATGCTTCCAATTACAAGCTTCCAACTTCTTGAACCTAGCCAAGCTAATGCACCAAGTACTAATAGTATTATTGGCCAAGGTGTAGCTAGTAGTAGTTTTTCTAATCCTATTAAAAAAAATAATAATGGATCAAAAAAAGCTTCTATACTATCACCGTAAGCTCTAGAAAATTCTCTAAACGTATGATCAATCCCTTTTCTCAATTCCATTAGGGAAGTACGTTCCATCACGGGAAATTTTGTAAAAAATTCCATATAATTCCAAAAAAAAATTAACGAGCCTATTTTATTATAGGCTCGTTAAAATAAATTATATTTTAAAGACCAGCTTTGATTTTTTTCTTAGCGGCTCCAGATACCCATTTACCCCAGACACCTTCATGCTGTTTTAAAAACTCAATTGCTGCATCTGAACCTTTAGCTTGATTGTCAGCCATGTACACAAGCATTCCGTTCATTACTTCACCTGGGTAAGTTCGCTTTTTAACATAACTCAAAGCGTCTTTTCCTCCAGTTTTAGCAAAGTTTGCAGTAACAATTGAATTAACTTCAGACTTAGTCCATGCAGTTGGTTTAGGATCTGCACAATCTTGTTCAGCTAAAGTTATACAGTTATCCCAGTTGTCTCTGCTGTGAAATTTCACACCAAAATCCACTGAAATTAAACTATATTTTCCAACCATTGATGTTGGGTTCCAATAGTAACCAAACCAAGGACTTCCAGAGTCAGCTGCTTTAGATATTGTACCATCTAAACCTGCTGCAGAACCTGGATCAATTAATACCCATCCTTTTTTTTCCATTTCAAATGCTCTGAAAAGGTTTGCATTAGCTAACTGACATCCCCATCCAGCTGGACAACCAACAAAAGCTCCTTTTGAAGGATCTTCTTTAGAAGGAAACCACTCAGGGTGTTCTAAAATTTCCATAGCAGTCATACCTTTGATTTCAGGAATTTTTTCAACAGTTCCTGGAGTTATCCACCAACCTTCACCAAGACCAGTAATAGGAGCTTTGTTACCTATGATTAATCTTTTTTCTGAAACAGCTTTTTTTAAAGGTGTGTAAACAGCATTTGCCCATTGTTCAGGGTTCATATCTGGTTCACCTTTTTCATCCATTGAAGTAAAAGTAGGCATAGTTGCTCCAGGTATAAGCTCAACCTCACAACCATATCCTTTTTCTAGGATTATCTTGTCTACGTTCGCCATCAACTCGGCAGATGCCCAGTTTTGTTCAGCGATAACTAATTTTCCACATCCAGCATTAGCAATTCCACTAAAAGAAGTGAAACCAAATAAGACTAGAGCAGAAACAATTATATTTTTTATTTTCATTATTTCCCCTTAAATTAATTAAAGTCTAGCATCAAAACATACTGAGAAAAAAAAAGCAAATTTAGTTCAACTTTAAGTTGTAGTAAAAATGTCTTTAATTGTTTTTTAATTAATTATACGGTTTCGAAAATGATTTGGGTAAACAATCAATTTAAATCTATCAAAAGATTTACTGTAATAGGTTATTCATCTTTTCATGAATTGTACCTGAATAGGTTTCATTACAGATTGCACTCAAACTATTTCCAGAAAATTTAATTAATAAAATTTTAAATTTAAAATTAATTAACTAGGAGGGAAATATGAAAAAAGATTTAATCACAAGACTTAATGAAGGACCTGTTCTTTTTGCAGAAGGATATTTGTTTGCAATGGAAAGAAGAGGATATTTATCAGCTGGTGCGTTTGTACCTGAAGTTGTTTTAGAGCATCCAGAGGTAGTTTCTCAATTACATAGAGAGTTTATAAGAGCCGGATCAGATGTAGTCCAAGCATTTACTTACTATGGACATAGAGAAAAATTGCGTTTAATTGGCAAAGAAGATCTATTAGAGCCACTACAGAAGAATGCATTACAGATTGCTAAAGATGCAAGAGATGAGTTTAAAGATCTTGATTTACTAGTTTGTGGTGATGTTGCTAATACAAACATTTATGATCCAAGTGATAAAAAAAGTCATTCTGTGTGTCAAAAAATGTATGAAGA
>JBJLDM010000009.1:0-11345 GCA_045567135.1 Candidatus Pelagibacter sp. | reverse complement strand
CTTGCTGATAAATATATTTTTTAATGAATAAAAATCTTTTAATTCTTACATTAAGTCAAATTTTTAGCTTTACTGCTGCTCCAGTAACAGTATTTTTAAGTGGAATTATTGGTTCTCAAATTAGCCCTTTAAAATCACTCTCTACTTTACCAATGTCAATATCGGTAGTTGGCATAGCTATTGGTGCAATCTTTGCAACAAAAGTCATGAGTTTAATAGGAAGAAAAGCTGGATTTATTGCAGCATCAATTGGAAATTTTTTATCTTCTCTATTGGCAGCTTATTCAATAATGGATCAAAACTTTATTATATTTTGTTTTGCAAATTTTCTTATTGGTATTGGTATGGCTTTCACGCATCAATATCGTTTTGCTGCAGCTGAAAGTGTTGAAAAAGATAAAGTACCTAGAGCAATTTCAATAATTTTATTAGGTGGAATTGTTTCAGCGTTTTTAGGGCCAAGCATGGCAAATTATGGAAAAGATATTGTTACCGATCAATTGTATGTTGGATCTTATTTGTTACTTGCTATTTTAACTATCATACCAGCGATTTTCTTTTTATTTTATGAACATACATCAAAATTAGAGTCTAGTATAAAAAGTTCAGGAATAAGTGTTTTAGAATTAATTTCGAAACCTAGATTTTTACAAGCACTCGTAGCTTCAGCATTTGGATATGCAATAATGACATTTTTGATGACGGCAACTCCATTAAGCATGCATGTAATGGAAAAAATGAGTCTAAGTAAAACTGGTTTGGTTATACAGTTTCATGTTGTAGCAATGTTTCTACCATCTTTGATAACTGGAAATTTAGTTAAAAAATTTGGTCATAGCAACATAATGTATGCAGGAGTGTTTCTTTACAGCATAACTATAATAGCAAGTTTCTTTGACCAAACCTATTTTAATTATATGTTTGCATTAATATTTTTGGGTCTTGGATGGAATTTTTTATTTATATCTGGCACGAGTTTACTCGTTTTAACTTATAAAGAAGAAGAAAAATTCAAAGCTCAAGGATTAAATGATTTTATCGTATATTCTGTTCATGCCACCGGCAGTTTATCGGCTGGAGTTTTAATTGTGCTTACTAACTGGAAAATGATGAATTTACTATGTATACCCTTTTTAATAATCATTATCCTAACCACTTTAAGAGCAGAAATATTAAGCAAAAAATAAAAAAACCTCAGCAGTTTTTTACCGCTGAGGTTTTAAATTATATATTATCTTTGTTTTTTAGTTTTAAATTTACCACCTTTGACTTCTTTCTCTAAGAAAGATCCAAAAGCTTCACCTACTTCAGTAAATTCTACTCCTGTTGCACCTTCGTAGTTTATATCTTTTCCTTTAGCTAAAAGATCTAATGCTTTTTTAAGTTGACCTGGATAAATTTTCTTTCCAGGTGCATTAGCTACAGACATAACATTTTGTTGAATTGATGCTCTATCGGCTTTTCCACCTGCTTGCATAGCAAGAGTAATTAAAGCAGCTGCATCATATGATTCACCAGTATAAGGTCCAGAAGAGTCAATGCTAGCAGCGCTTGCTACTTTTTTAAATACACCAGCACCTTTTCCTGTTGAGCCAGGAAGTGATCCAAACGATTTGTTTAAATCTTTTCCAAAAGCATCAGTTAAAGAGTCTCCGATCATACCATCTGATAAAATAAATTTATCAAATGCTCCCGAATCTAAAGATCCTTGAATGATTCCTTTTCCTCCTTGGTCTAAGTATCCGATTACAGCAACAGCGTCACCACCAGCAGAAGCTAATGTAGCAACTTCAGCTGAATAGTCTGCTTTACCATCTTCGTGCGCAGCTTCAGTCGTAACTTTGATTCCGTGAGCTTTAACAGCAGCAGAATAAACATCGGCTAAACCTTTACCATAGTCATTGTTTGTATAAGTTATTGCAACACTTTTTATTCCTCTATCTTTCGTGATGTTTGCTAAAATTTGTCCACCTCTTGCATCTGAAGGAGCAGTTCTAAAGAAATAACCATTGTCTTTAAGATCTGTTAATCCTGGAGATGTTGCAGATGGTGAAATCATAACTACTCCATTTGGCACTGCAACATTTTTTGCAATAGCACCTGTAACACCTGAGCAGTCAGCACCCATGATAGCAACTACGCCACCTGATATTAAACCTTCGGCTGCAGAAGTAGCAGCAGCAGAGTCAACACAAGTTGAGTCAGCTCTTTCTACAGATATACTTTTTCCACCAAGCAATGATCCTGAGTCTGAAGCCTCTTTAAACGCAAGCTCAGCAGACGCAGCCATTGCAGGAGTTAGAGATTCAATAGGACCAGTAAATCCTAATATGATTCCCATTTTGATTGCATGTCCGTCTGCAAAAGTATTTGTTGTCATAGTTGAAACAAATAGGAATGCAGCTAAAATTAATTTTTTCATAATTTTCCTTTTAATTGTTAACAATTTATAAAAAGTTATTAGATTATGATTAATTTAATATTTCAATAGTAAAGTTATTTTTATTTTATAAGCATTACCCCATTGTGAACGGGTCTGACATGGGTTTTTCTGATGAATTATACCAAGTTGTTTTGATTCTAGTGTATTCTTTAATAGATTCTATACCCGCTTCCTTACCATAACCACTATCTTTAATACCTCCAAAAGGAGCCATTGGAGAAATTAACCTATAAGTATTTACAAATACTATTCCAGCCCTAACTGATTTTGAAACTCTCATGGCTCTTGCAAAATTCATTGTGTAAACTCCAGAAGATAAACCATATTTATTATCATTCATTTTATTAATAGCTTCTTCTTCAGTATTAAATTTCATAACTGATAGAACTGGTCCAAAAAGTTCATTTTCTGCAGTAGGCAAATTATGATTTTCGCATTCTATAATTGTTGGTGGAAAATAATATCCTTCATTAGATATTTTTGATCTTTTACCCCCACATCTTAATTTTCCTCCTTGATCAATTGTTGCTTTAATATTTTTTTCAATTATTTCTAATTGTTTAAAACTATTTAGTGGACCCATTTGAGCATCTTTATCCATAGGACTACCAAGTTTTATTTTTTCAGCTTTTTTTATTAATTTATTCAAGAAGTCATCATATATATCATTTTGAAGATACAATCTTGAACCAGCAATACAACTTTGACCGCTTGCTCCAAAAATTCCAGCAGTTATTCCGTTTAATGCATTTTCTTGATCAGCATCTTTAAAAACAACTACAGGGCTTTTACCACCTAATTCCAAACTAACTTGCGATAAGTTTTCTGCAGAATTTTTTATAATATGTTTTGCTGTATCGGGACCTCCTGTAAAAGCAATTCTTTCTACTAAATTATGAGTAGTTAGAGATTTTCCACACGGTTCACCTAGTCCTGTAATTACATTTACAACACCTTTTGGTATTCCAGAATTTTCTACAAGTTTTGCAAACTCTAATAAAGTTACTGGGGCGAGTTCTGAAGCTTTAATAACAACTGTATTTCCCATTGCTAAAGCCGGGGCAAGTTTTACAGCGGTAAGTAACATTTGAGAGTTCCAAGGAATGATTGCAGCAACAACTCCAATTGGAATTCTTGTTGTAACCACTTGCATATTATCTTTATCAATCGGAACAACTGTACCCTCAACTTTATCTGCAAGGCCTGCAAAGTAATCATAGTATTCAGCAATATAATTAGCTTGTGTTTTTGTTTCTCTAAATAATTTTCCAGTATCAATTGTTTCAATTTTTCCAAGATGTTCTGCGTTTTGTCTTAACTGATTAGCAAGTTCTCTTAAATATTTTGCTCGATCTCGTGGATGCATTTTAGACCAAGAGTTTTCAAAAGCTTTTTGCGCCGCATTAACTGCTAAGTCTACATCTTTTTCATCAGCTTCAGGCACCGTAGCCCAGACTTTATTGTTTTCTGGATTTAAAGTTTCAATTTTTTTACCAGATGATGATTCAATCCATTTACCATCTACATACATTTTATAATTTTTAATTTGGGTCATTTATTATAAATTTTTCAATATTGATATTAACATCATCGCTGCATTCAATACTACATAGATGTTTACCTTTATTTATTTCAATGTATTGAGAGTTTTTAAGATCACTTGATAGATTTTTTGACATTTCAGGAGTAGATCCTGGGTCAATAGATCCAGTCATAACAAGAGCCCTGGTATTTATTTTTTTAATTTTTTCAATGTCGTCTTTATGGTGAGCAAATAATTCGTAAGCCTTAATAAAGTTTTTTTGCTCTTCAGGTTCTTTTGTTAATATTCTCATAAATTCTTCATAAATTTTTGGGTTTTTTTCAAGATATTCATCTGTAAACCATCTTTTTAATGCAAGTTTAGAAATTGGTTTATTTGATTTTGCTAAATTCACTCTATCAATCACTTCCTGTCTTTGTTTTTGATTTCTTCTATATGTTGTTGCAATTAAGGTTAGTGAACTTAGTTTATTATTAAAATTAGCAGCAAAATCCATAGCTATTAAAGAACCAATGGAAAAACCAACCAAATGTAACTTACTTATTTTTAAATCTTCAATTAGAGAAATTAATTGATGAGTGTAGTCTTCTATTATAATTTTATCTTTATTAAAAGGTGTTTTGCCGTGTCCTAAAAGATCATATGTTAAAGTTGAATATTGTCTAAAAAAATTAATTTGTGGTTTCCACATATTCTGATCTAAACCTACTCCATGAATAAAAACTATTGGTGTAGTTTTATTGTTTATGTATGTGTAATAACTTTTATTTTTTAGGTTCAATACCCATCTCTTTCATATCTTGATATCTATCACCTGTTCTTGAATGAGCTCTTCCTGTGGGAGCACCTCCTATAGCAACAACTATCTCATCTTCATTTGGTGCATCATGAATTGTAAATTCATGAGTTAGATAATAAGGTCTTAGGCCAGCATCATTTTTGTGCATCATAGGTATTGAAATTTTAGAGCCGGCTGGACCTCTTGTATTTGTAAAACTTAAATAAGAAGTTCCACCAACTGCATCTCTAAATTTATTTCCAAATCTTAATGTGTGAATGAATGCAGATGCATGTTCAATTTCTCCATTCAAACCTACCATGGCAGCTTTTCCATAGGCTAAAATTTTATCTCCAGACCCAATTTCTTTTACAAGTTCAGGAACCAGAATATCACCAAGCTTTGGTGCTAAATCTAATATTTCTGGTTTTAAATTTTCAACAAAACCTTTACCAGCCCAAGGATTTTGAATTACCGCAGCAACAGAAACTAATAAAACGGGTTCTTTAGCTTTTTTTCCACCTTCTATATATGTTTTGTCTAAAAATTTTAAAAACTTTCTTAATTTTAAGTCCATTAACTTGCTTTTTGAATATTTGACTTATCTGGATTTATTTTTGGAATCACTTCATCATTAAATAATCTAATACTTCTCATGCATGCATCATGGTCAATTCCTGGAAAGTTCGACCAAACTTGAAGATTTTGAAGATTTAACTCTGATTGAAGTTCTTTTATTTTGTTTACAACATAATCAGGCGTTCCAAAAAGCAAGTTTCTTTTATGTAAAAATTCATAATTTAAAAGATCTAGTTTATTTTTTGTTTCTGGTAATTCTTCTCCGGGGTCCATATGGTTGCCCAAACCACGCCAATGACATACCCATCTCATGTAATTAATAATATGTTCTCCAGCCATTTTTTCAGCCTCTTCCATTGTTTCAGCCACAAACATATCTCTTACTAGGCTAATGCCTTCTCCAAGAGGTACATTTCTACTTTCTGCTTTTGATTTTGCTTCTTGATAAATTTCAAAACGTTTTTTTAAAGCTTTAACCGTCGGTATCCACATAATCGTATTTAATCCATTTGAAGCTGCCCATTGTATAGATCTCTCTCCATCAACAACTTGTGAAATAGGAGGATATGGTTTTTGAAAAGGTTTAGGAACCACGCTAATTTTTTTTATTTCATTTGTTTTTAAATCTAAAAATTTATCGCTTGGTGGACTCATGTCGTGCTGCCAAATGAAATTTGGTGTTGGATAAGTATAAAATTCTCCTTTATGATTAAAAAAATCTTCTGTCCAAGCCTTTCTAATTATTGTTAATGTTTCTTCAAATAATCTAAAATTTTTAGCTTGGTCTTTAAGATCTGCTTCTACATTCATATTTATAGCTTCTCTTCCATATATTCCTCTTCCAATTCCAAATTCAATTCTCCCATTGGACATCTGATCTAGCATAGCAATATCTTCAGCCATTCTTATCGGATTGTGAAATGTTATTACGTTACAAGCTTGACCAATTCTTATTTGTTTTGTTCTAGCAGCAGCATCTGCGCTCATTAAAAGTGGATTAGGACAAGTTTCCATTCCCTCGTGATTAAAATGATGCTCTGTATACCAGATAGAATTCCAATTATTTTGATCACAATATTCTGTTATTTCTCTAGTCTCTTCTAATATTTGTGAATACGTTTTCTTGTTCCAGTTTGTAGTGTTACAAAAATATCCAAATTTCACTTTTGTCTCCTTAAATATTAATATTTAAAGACGACCGATCCCACTTTCGTATTTGAAATGACGACGAGTTATGTATCGCTTTTATGTAACTATATCATATAAATTCATCTTAGAAAATAAAATTTACTAATGAATAAATTGTGGTCAGCATCAAAAAAACAAAGATTAAATTCTAATTTATATAAATACGAGCGATTTCTTAATTTAAAATATAAAATTAAGTTTAGCCTTAATTATAATAGAATACTAAATTGGAGCATAAAAAATCCTGGTAATTTTTGGGATTCAATTTGGGATTTTTGTAAAGTTAAAGGAACTAAAGGAAATATAAAAATTATTAAGTCTAAAACATTTTATAAAAATAATTTTCTACCCAAAAATAAACTAAATTTTGCAGACAATATTCTTTCTAAAAATGATAATTCTAAAGCAATAACATTTATAAGCGAAAATGGTTTTAAAAAAATAAGGTCATGGAGGGAATTAAATAAGAATGTAAGAAAAATTTTTAGTTTTTTTGAAAAAATAAAGATTAAAAAAGGTGATAGAGTAGCTGCATATTTACCCAACTTAATTGAAACAGTTGAGTATTTTGTAGCAACTTCTGCGATTGGAGGAATCTGGTCATCTTGCTCTCCTGATTTTGGAGCAAAAGGAGCTATAGAAAGATTTGCTCAAATAACTCCAAAAATATTAATAATTGCAGATAGGTATTTTTATAATGGAAAAGAAATTAATGTAATAGAGAGACTGCCAGAAATTTTAAAAAAAATTAAATCAATTAAACATGTCGTTATAATTAATTACCCTGGTCAAAAATTACTTAAGTATAAAAAAATTAAGAATATTAAATATCACTACTGGAAAGATATAAATAAAATAAAACCTTCAAATTTGAAATTTAAAAAATTTAACTTTAATTCAGAGTTAGCAATTTTATATTCCAGTGGAACAACGGGTAAACCTAAATGTATTTGCCACAGAAGTGGAGGAGTTTTACTTCAGCATCTTAAAGAACATCAATTACATTGCGAGATTAAAGAAAAAGATAATATATTTTATTTTACTACTTGCGGTTGGATGATGTGGAATTGGTTAGTAAGTAGTTTGTGCTCAAAGGCATCCATTGTTCTTTTTGATGGTTTTCCTATGTATAAAAAAAAAGATTTACTTTTAAAAATTGTTGATGACGAAAAAATAACTTTGTTTGGAGTTAGTGCAAAATATATTGATGCATTAAGAAAATTTAATATTACAACTCATAAAAAATATAGACTTAACTTTTTAAGAACTATTTGTTCTACTGGATCACCATTATCAAAAGATGGATTTAAGTATATTTATAAAAAAATAAAAAAAAATGTACATCTTGCATCTATCTCTGGTGGTACAGATATTGTTTCATGTTTTGTACTTGGTAACATTTATAATTCAGTTATTACAGGAGAAATACAGAACAAAGGATTAGGTATGGATGTTGATATTTTTAACGAAAGAGGGAAATCTATTAAAAGTAAAAAAGGCGAACTCGTTTGTAAAAAACCTTTTCCATCCATGCCTTTAAAATTTTGGAATGATAAAAATAACAAAAAATTTGAGAAAGCTTATTTTCAAAGATTCAAAAACATATGGCATCATGGTGATTATGCTGAAGTAAAAAAATCAGGTGGTTATATAATTTATGGGAGATCGGATGCCACTCTTAATCCTGGTGGGGTGAGACTGGGTACAGCAGAAATTTATTCAGAAGTTGAAAAATTTAAACAGGTAAAAGAATCTATAGCTGTTGGTCAGTCTTGGGATAATGATATCAGAATTATATTATTTGTAATTTTAAATAAAGGTTATGATCTAAATAATGATTTAGTAAAAAAAATTAAAAAACAAATAAGAATAAATGCTTCGCCTAGGCATGTACCTGAAAAAATTATTAGCGTTACGGATATACCTAGAACAAAAAATGGAAAAATAGTTGAATTAGCTGTTAAAAATACAATTGAGGGAAATAAAATTAAAAATAAAGAAGCACTAGCAAATCCTGAAATTTTAAAGGAATATGTAAATATTAAAGAATTGAATGATTAAAAATATAATAAAAAATTTAAAACCTTCGTCTACACTACTTATTAATGAAGAGTCTAAAAAGTTAGAAAAAGAGGGAAAACAAATATTCAAGTTTGGTTTTGGACAATCTCCATTTCAAATTCCAGAAGATATGGTTAATGAATTAAAAAAAAATTCACACCAAAATAAATATCTACCAATGCAAGGGTTGCCAGAACTTCGAGATGCAGTCGCATTATATACTTCAAATAAAAAAGGAAAAAATTACAAAGCTGATAATGTCATTATAGGACCTGGGTCAAAAGAGCTGATGTTTTTACTTCATATTTTATTTGATGGAGATGTTATTTTACCCGCTCCTAGCTGGGTTTCATATGCTCCACAGGCAATTATAGGAAGAAATAAAGTACATTGGATTGAAACTAAAAGAGAAAATAATTGGTTTCCTACAGGAGAAGAAATTGAACATGTTATTAGTAAAAATAAAAATAAAAATTACTTATTATTTCTTAATTCTCCAAACAACCCTTCAGGTCAGATTTGTGAAAATTTAGATGAAATAGCAACCGTTGCAAATAAAAATAACTTAATAATATTATCAGATGAAATATATTCTGAACTAAGTTTTGATACTGGATTTAAATCAATTTCAAATTTTTGCCCTGAAAAAACGATTATAAGCACTGGTTTAAGTAAATGGTGCGGTGCTGGTGGTTGGAGATTAGGGTATTTTATAATTCCAGACTCTCTAAAAGAAATAAAAAATAAGCTTAAAGTTTTAGCAAGCGAGACATTCTCATCTGTAAGCGCACCAATACAATACGCAGCAATTTCAGCTTATCAAAATGATCATAGTAGTTATATTAGAAATTCTTCAAATATTTTAAAAAATGTAGGAGAATATGTTTACGAAAACTTGAAATCTAACAATGTTATTATTAGTAAACCTAAAGGTGGATTTTACTTAATGCCAGAATTTGTAAATAAAAATTTTTCTACCTCAAGCGAAATGTGTAAGACTATATTAAGAGATACAGGTGTAGCTCTTTTGCCAGGATCTGATTTTGGCTGTTCTGAAAAAAAAATGTTAGCAAGATTAAGCTTTACAGATTTTGATGGCTCTAGTTTTATGAACGATATTAAAAAAAATAAAAATATTGATTTAAAATCTATAAATAATTTTGCACCAAAAATTATAGAGGGAACTAAAAAACTACGAGAGTGGTCAGAATCAGCTTAAAAACTTACTAAATTCAAGTATATTAGTTTATAAGTACTTTAGAATTACTCTAGACTCACTCCTCATTGAACTGTTAGGATCAAGATAATTAAAAACATTATGGAGGGGAAATAATGAGAAAAATAATATCAAGTCTATCTAGTGCTCTTCTTATTTTTGTTGCAACTTTATCTTTTACTGGTGTAGCAAAATCTGCAGAGTTTTTTACGATAGGAACGGGCGGACCAACTGGAGTTTATTTCCAAACTGGAAACGCTATTTGTAAAATGTTGCATAAATCAGCAATTGCTAAGGAACACGGAAGAAAAAAAGGTATAGACAAAGCATACAGATGTACTGCTCCATCTACAGGAGGATCTAACTATAATATTGGTCAGATCAAAGAAGGAGAGTTTCAATTTGGTGTAGCTCAGTCAGACTGGCAATTTCATGCCGTTAATGGTTCAAGTAAATGGGAAGGAAAAAAGTTTGAAGGATTAAGAGCTGTTTTTTCAGTTCACAACGAACCTTTTCAAATTTGGGCTAGAAAAAAAGCAAAAGTTAAAGACTTTAAAGGTTTAAAAGGTAAAGTTGTTAACATAGGTAATCCTGGTTCTGGCCAAAGAGGAACTATGGAAGAGCTTATGAAAGCAATGGGTGTGGATAATAGTTACTTTAAATCTACAACAGAATTAACTTCTTCTGAACAAGTTAAAGCACTTTGTGATGGTAAAATAGATGCATTTGGTTATTCAGTAGGATTTCCAAATGGTGCTATGGAACAAGCGGCTACTTGTGGAGCTAAAGCATTACCAATTAATTTAGTGGGTGGACCTGTTCAAGGTTTGATTGATGGTGCAGATTATTATGCTTCAGCAACAATACCTAAAGGCACTTATACTGGACAAAAGAAAGACGTAACAACTTTTGGTGTTAAAGCAACAGTAGTTACTAGTAATGCCGTTGAAGCGGATCTTGTTTATTTAGTAGTAAAAGCAGTTTTTGAAAATTTTGATGATTTTAGAAAACAACATCCTGCTTTTGCACCTTTAAAAAAGGAAGATATGATAGCTGATGGTTTATCAGCACCTTTACATGAGGGCGCTATTAGATACTATAAAGAAGCTGGATTAATGTAATCTAAATAGATTAAATTGAATTAAAAAAGGCCCAATATATTTATTGGGCCTTTTTTTTATATTAGAGTATCTTTCAAAAATGAATCAAAATAATAATTCAAATGTTGAAAGTAAAATAAAAGAAGATTTATCTCCGACTAAAAATCTTAAAGGATTACACTTAAAAATTGTTTTAACGATTGCAATTATTTGGTCCTTGTTTCAACTTTGGTACGCATCACCATTTCCATTTATGTTTAATTTTGGAATGTTTAAAGGCCTACCTGCTAGAGCAATCCATTTAGGTTTTGCATTGATTTTGGCATTTTTAATATTTCCTATTTCTCGTTCAAAAAAAATTTCAATTATTGATATTTTTATTAGTTTAATTGCAGCTTTCTGTTGTCTATATATTTATTTTTTTTATGATCAACTTG
>JBJLDM010000008.1:0-11565 GCA_045567135.1 Candidatus Pelagibacter sp. | reverse complement strand
TGTGATATAGAGGTAAATGCCTTCAAAGAATAATAATCCTAAAGGAATCTTATTTATAATAATTGCAATGACATTATTTGCAATGCAAGACTCATTAATAAAATTTATTTTTGAAAAATCATCATTATATGAAATTTTTTTTGGTAGATATGTAGTTGCAGCATTTTTATTATTTTGTTTTATAAAAATAAAAAAAAAAAAAGTAATACTTAAAACAAATTATCCTGTACTGACAATGTTTAGAGTAGTATTGCACTTTGCTGCATTTTCGGCGTTTTTTATATCATTAACATATATGCCATTAGCAACAGCTAATGCATTATTTTTTTCAAGTCCATTCTTCGTTTCTATCTTTGCAAAATTTTTTTTAAAGGAGTTTATTGGTATCAGAAGATGGTCTGCGATAATATTTGGGTTTGTTGGAGTTTATATTGTTTTAAATCCTAATTTTTCTAATTTCGAATATAAAAACCTTTTACCAGTATTGAGTGCTTTTTTTTATGCAGCTTCAATGGTGATTACGAAATATACCTCAGATAAAGACAATGTTTATACTCAATTATTTTACTTTTATTTGATTTCAATTTTAATTTTAATAATAATATTCTTTATAATTGGCAAAGGACAATTTAATAACATTAATTTTGATCCAACAATGCAGTTCATATTTAGGGAATGGTTTGCAAATTTTGAATATACTTGGAAATTTATATTGTTTTTTGGTATTGCTGCTTCAATAGCTTTTGTTTGTATATTTTCTGCTTATATATTAGCTTCTCCATCTGTTGTCTCGCTATTTGAATATTCACTTATCATTATGTCCATGATACCTGGATACTTTTTATTTAATGAAATACCCTCTATTAGAACATTTTTGGGTGTTGCTTTTATTATAGGCGCAGGTATTTATATTTACTTTAGAGAGAAAGTTAGAGATCAATATATAGCAACTGATACGCCAGTTAGAAGATGAAAAAAAATTATATTCCCACAATTAATATAGACTCATTATTAAGAAATAATTTTGATACAAAAAAAGCTAAATCAACCTTAGAAAAGATTAAAAAAGCCTCAGTTGAAGTTGGTTTTTTTCAAATTACAAAACACGGAATAAGTAAAAAAGATATAAATGATATAGCTAAAGTTGGTAATAATTTTTTTAAATCATCAGATTCAAACAAAATGAAACTGGCCCCAAAAAAATGGAATAAATTAAATAAAAATATTTATCGCGGATATTTTCCTAATGATGTAAATGGAAAAGAAGGTTTGGATATTGGAGATTTAAAAGTTACAAAAAAATATGCTAATACAACTAAAAATCAATATATAGAATATTTGGATTTAACTAAGTCAATTGACAAAAAATCAATTAAAATTTTATCAAACTATTTTGATGATATATTTTTTTTAGGAGAAACTTTGTTTAAGTGTATAATTAAATTGTACAAAAAAGATATTAACAACTCTAAAAAGGCTTTTTCTAGATTAAAAACTTTAAGCACTTTAAGATTTAACTATTACCCAAACCAAAATAAACCAGTGGAAATTTCTAAACAAGATGGTGTTGCGTTGGGGTGTGAAACTCACGTTGATAGTGGAATATTTACAATTCTTTATCAAGATAAAAAAGGTGGCTTACAAGTTCAAAATAGAAAGAATAAAAAATGGTATGATGTTCCTTTTAATAACAAAGCTTTAGTTGTAAACACTGGAAGAGCTCTTGAATTCTTAAGTAAAGGTAAATTTAAAGCAACAAACCATAGAGTCCTTTGGAATAAAACTAAAAGAATGTCTGTACCTTTTTTCTTTGAACCTTCTTATGATTTTAAAATGAATAAATCATTTTTAAATGGAGAAAAAAAAATTAATACTGGTTTAAAATATGGAAAATTTCTAAACAAATCCCTAAAAAAATTTATAGAATATCAACGTTAGAAAATTATAATTTTTTAGCAGTATTTCTCACATCTATTAAAAATTTTTTTCTTTTTTCTTCATTAACAAATGGTACTGCGAAAAATCTTTTATAAATAACATCTGTAATTCCACAAATATTAAAAACTCCTCTTCTTAATCTTTTAGTTGGCATATTTAAAAAAAAGGTTCTAATTGCAAATTGAGGAGAACCATATGTACAAAATACAATTGCTTTCTTTCCTTTAAGATTGCCTACTGGATAACCATAGTTTCCTACTATTGTTTTAAACCTAAATGCCCATGGTGGAGCTAAAACTTTATCAATCCAACCTTCAACGATAGCAGGCATTCTAAAATTCCAGATTGGTGCTATTAAAACTATAGTATCCGATTTTTCTATTCTTTTTCGATGATCTAAGACTGTTGTGTCGGGCTTTTCTCCAGAAAAAACTGGATCAAATTTTTCTTTATAAAGATCAACACAATCAACTTCATGACCATTTTCTTTTACGGTTTTAATAAACTCATCCCTTATTGCAGCGTTGAATGATTTTTCATTATAATGACCATAAACTAAAAAAAAATTTTTCATTAATTCCAAATGTTATTTAATATTTTTTCTCTTCCACAAGCATTTTTGTACCTTAAATAATTTAAAAATTTAACTTTATAATAATCTTGATGTGTTTCTTCAGCTTTGTAAAATTTATCAAATTTTCTTATATAAGTTACAATTTTTTTATTAAATTTTTTTTCTAATTTCATAATGCTATTTTCTATATAGTTTTTTTGCTCACTATTCTGATAAAAAGCTACAGATCTATAACTATAACCTTTATCACAAAATTGACCATACTCATCAAATGGATCTATATTTATCCAAAAATGATCAAGTAAATCTCTAAAATTTATTTTATTTTTATCATAAATAATTTCAATCACCTCAAAGTGTCCTGTATTTCCATATGTAACTTCTTTATATGTTGGATTTTTTGTAGTTCCACCCGAATAACCTGAAATTACTTCTATAACTCCTTCTTTTTTTTCAAAAGATTCCTCCATACACCAGAAACAACCTCCAGCAAAATATGCTTTTTCTAAATTTTCTGCAAACAAAGATGTTTGAAATAAAAAAAAAATGAAAAAGAAAATTTTTTTCACTAATTTTTTAATACTGGAAATACTGGATTAGATTTTTGGAATAGTTTTTGGTATTCCTGTTTAATACATTTATTCTCAATATATTTTATGTTGGCACCTTCAGAAATTTTTTTTGCCTCTTCGTTTTGAATTCCATATTGTAACCACAAAGTTTTTGCTCCAATTTTAACAGCTTCCTCAGCAAAACCTGGTGTTTCTTTGGATGGTCGAAATACATCAACTATATCTATTTTTTCGGAAATTTTTTCTAAACTTTCAACTACAATTTCTCCATTTATTTTTTCTCCCACTGCAAAAGGGTTTACCGGTATTACTTTATACCCAAATCCTTGCATATATTTCATAACTACATTAGCTGGTTTTCTTTTTAAATTTTTAGGATCCTCACCTTTTTTTTCAGAACTCACTCCAATCATTGCAATTGTTTTGGAGTTTTTAAGAATTTCTTTTATTTGATCATCACTCATTATTATTTATTTTTCCATTTCGGTTTTCTTTTTTCTAAAAAGGCAGATATTCCTTCATGAGCATCTCTAGCCATCATATTTAAAGTCATCATCTTGCTTGTATATAAATATGCTTTTCTTAATGGCATTTCTAATTGTTTATAAAAAGCTTGTTTTCCAATTTTTATAGTTAGATTTGATTTAGAAGCAATTGTTTTTGCTACCTTCAAAACTTCGCTATTTAATTTTGATTTTGAATAACAATCATTAATCAAACCTATCTCTTTAGCAAAGTTAGCTTTTATAGGCTCTCCAGTTAGAAGCATTTTCATCATTCTTTTTCTGTGAATTTTTCTACTAACCGCAACCATCGGTGTACTACAGAACAAACCTATGTTTACACCTGGTGTTGCAAACATTGCATCATTTGTACTGTATGCTAAATCACAACTAGCAACTAATTGACATCCTGCAGCGTAAGCAGCTCCATGCACTTTTGCTATAACTGGTTTCCTTCCTTCAACTATTTGGATCATAACCTTTGAACAGAGATTAAATAATTTTAAATATTTAGATCTTTTTTTTAAACTTTTTACCTCTTTTAAATTATGACCAGCACTAAATCCTTTTCCTGCTCCTTCTAAAATTATTACTTTAGTAGAATTATCTTTATCTAGTTTTTTAAAAGTATTTAAAATTTCTCTTAACGTTTTAAAAGATAGTGAATTATAGGTCTTAGGATCATTTAAAATTATTTTTTTAACTCCTGAGCCTAAATTTTTTACCAAAATATTCATAAATTTTATAATTTTTCTCCATCAAAAACTGGAATATTCTTATATTCAAAAGTATCAATATTGTCGATACAGGCGACATTATATTCATAGTTTTTTGGGTTAGTATATGATCTGTGATGAGTGTAAATACCGCAATTTTTACAAAAAAAATGCTCAGCAAGGTGTTTTTTTCCAAATTTATAGACCGTTAATTGATCGTTTCCTTTTATAATTTTTAAATTTTCTAATTTTATCTTCGCCATTATATATCCGCGTCTCTTACATAATGAGCAATTGCATCTAACTAATTCCTCCAAACCATTTTCTAGTTTAAGTTCAATATGAACTTTTTTACAATGACAAGTTAATATTTCTATTTTGTTCACTAAATTTATCTTCTTATTTTATTTTCGTATTTTTTTCTCATCTTTTGCAAATTAAGCAAATATTCATCTCTGATCTTTGATATCTCTGCTACAGATTTTCCCCTAGCTTGTTTTTTTGTTCCTGCGATTACTCTATTTGAAAGTTTCTTTGAAAGTTTTGGAGCTTTTAATTTTGTCCAGGGTAATTTTAAAGCTGGACCAAACTGTTCTAACATATGTTTCATACCTGCATTTCCTCCAGCTAAATGAAATGTCAAAAAGGTTCCCATCAATGACCATCTCATGCCTGGACCATCTTCAATCGCTCTATCTAAATCTTCAGTAGATGCATAACCTTCATTAACTATGTGTAACGCTTCTCTCCATAATGCCTCTTGTAGTCTATCTGATAAATAGCCTGGTAACTCTTTTTTGATCATTATTGGATTCATTGAAACAGACTTGTAAAATTTATAAGCTTTTTTTAAAAAATTTTTCTTAGTTCTTTTGCCAGGAACAATTTCAACACCAGGAAGCATATAAACAGGATTAAATGGATGAGCTATAATCGTTCGTGATGGATTTTTGCATTTTGAATAAATTCTTGATGGCAGCAAACCAGAGGAACTTGAAGAAATTATTGCATCTGATTTTGAGTATTTTCCAATTTCCTTCATCAATCTAATTTTTAATTTATAATTTTCTGGAGCACATTCTTGGACAAATTCAGCATCTTTTAGAGCATCTTTTAATGAAGTTACAAAACTAAAATTTTTAAGTTTTAGTTTTTTTTTGTTAAAAAGTTTTTTTACATGAGGCCAGGTCTGTTTTATTTCTTTGATTATTTTTTTTTTTAATCTTATATCTTTGTCGTAAGCTATGACTTTTTTGTTATGAGCTAAAAATCTTACAATCCATCCCGAGCCAATAACTCCTGTACCGATTACAGCTATTTTATTAATCATCTAATCTGCTAGACCATCTGATCTTGCAATATTTCTCTCTAAATGTATTGGTAAAACTTTTCCATAAATAGCTTTTGAGTGTTCTGGTGTATTTACTCTCCATGGATCCAAAACATAAGCTGGAATACACATATATCTTGATTTTTGTCCTTCTATCTTTGTAACTCTGTGCATAGTAAATCTTCCTTTAAAAATCTGAAGATCACCTGGTTCTAACTTTAGTTGCTTAACTCTTGTTCTATCACCGTTTAATACTTTTTTAACTTCTTCGAAATTTTCATTTCCTGGTTCTCTTATGTCAGGACAATATTCAAAGATTCCACCTTTCTCTGGTTTTTGAATCATTAAACTTAAAGTAAATTCGCAACTATCAAAATGCCAAGGAAGTATTCCTTCTGGCTCCATAACATTATACGCATGACAAGCTAACGGATCTGCCCATCTATAAATTGGAGAAACTCCTAGGCATGCTGAAACAAACTTTAAAAGTTCATCTGTTTCATAAAGATATTTCATTTCAGAATTTTTTGGAAAACAATCTGAATTTAAGTATCCATTATATCTATTCATAAAAGTTCTTTTTGGATGATCTTTTGGTAAATTTGGATCGTCTTTAGCATATAAATATGGATTTATACTTTCTTTAGACATGTAAACTTCATTTAGTTGTTTTTCTAATTCTAAATTCATTATTTCTAAAGATTTAGGTAAAATAAAATTTGAAATTGTAGAGCAGCTAGATTGATCTAGTTCTTCTTTGCATCTATTAATTAGGTTTTTAATTATTGGAGAATTTAAGTCATAAATTGGATATTTTTCTAAATCTACTATCGACTTAAGTCTTTCGTTCACTTCAATTCTCCATCCTCTCGCATTTTAGCTCTAATTTTTGTAGCTGAGATTTTTTGTATTTCTTCCGGCATAACTATTTCTTCTATTTTATAACCAACTCCTCTGCCATAACAAATGTTAGTTATATTAGGAACTAATAGGATTTTAAATCTACCTTCGTATTTTGGGTTTAATTTTTCTTCTATATTTTTTTTAACTGTTTCAAAGTCGAAAGGATTATCATCTACTCCTTGAACGTCCCTTATTTGAATACAAACTTGTCCTGTTTTTTTAATTATTTCTTCAAATAATGCGTAATGGCCATCATGAAATGGTTGCCACCTTCCTAGCATTTGTGCAGTTGGCTTTTTGTTATCCCATTTATAGCTCATAGATACTCCTAAAAGATTAGTTTAAACTTAATAATTTAAATTAAAAGACTTTATTTAATTCTATATTTGCTTCCCTTGCATTTCCTATATTTGTTAAATCATCATTTAAATTTAAGCTTAAATTAAAACCATTTATATCTTTCTTGATTTCAAATTTCGACATTAAATTTTCCGAACCATTTATTTTAAAAGCGTACTCAGTATCTTTGTTTGGTAGATAACCTAATGCAATATGAATGTTGTCAGTATGTCCATAATCTAAAGCTTGGTTTCTTTCGTAAATAATAAAAATACTATAATTTTCTGGAAAAACTATATCAATACCAATTTCACCATTAATATTATGAAATGAACCAGGATTTAACTTTGTGTTAAGAGCTTTAGAAGCATCAGAAACATATGTGTATTTGAGATTTGATGAACGTTTTAAATTAGCTTGATATTCTAATTTCCCATGTCTCTTAATAGAGTACCTTTCATCTTCTAAGTCATGTACGGCTGCAATTGTTGCTCTTAAATGTCTTGTTTTTACATGTTGTTTTTCAAAACTTATTGCACCTGTGCCTACTTCATCATAAGCATTTAATATTGTGTGCCCAAAATCTATTTGGCTAGATGGAATTATTGTTAATTTATTTTTTTTAATTTCATCTTTAATTTTAACAGTACCATACATTTGTTTTCCTCTTCTATTCGCAGTTAAATGTTTTCCATCCATTACTGTTAAAATATCTGTTTTGATTTTTCCAATTCCAATAATGGTATCAATATACTTAGTATCTATGTCGAATGGCCTGGTATTATAAAAAGTAAGGTTATATGTGTCTCCATCTAAATTACTTCCTGCATCACCAACATCAGTATTATCTCTTCCATATCTAAAAGCTAATCCGACAATACCGTTATTTTCAGTAAATTTATCTGCACCCAATGTTAAAGAGTTAGTTTCAATCTCTTTTGATGACGAAATACTAGTATCACCCATTCTTCCAACCGCAATGCTTCCTTCACTCCAATAAAATACATCTTGTTTTTTATCTTTTTTATTTTTTTTTGTAGCTGAAGTTCTAACTGCTTCAGTAAGAGATGCTAGTATTTGATTTGAAAAATTAAGATTAATGTTAAGGTTCGTTAAATTTTGGTTATCTTTATTTCTTCTTATCCATTTTAATCTATTTAAAGTAGAGTTTGTTGAACGTTCAATAGTTCTTCTTGCAAGTTCTACTTGAGCTTCTGCCATCCCAGTTCTATCACTGTTTTCTGTAATTGAAGGACATTTACCCTCAATAATATTAAAGGGACAAACTAAATTAAATTCAAAGATATTATCTCCTGAAGGATCGCCATCACTTTGGTCATTTCCTATGAACATCCTTAAACCATTGTTAGTAAATGTAACTGTTCTCAATTGGTTTAGATTGCTCAAATCATCTAAATTAACTGAACCGTCTATGTTGAATGATGAAGTGTCATAAGGTTTATCTAATGAAATTTGAACTACTACACTTGTATTATGACTTTGTACAAAAAGTCTTTTTCCATTAGCACTAAATTCAAGGTTCATTGCATTAGTCGTACTTGGTAATTCTATTCCAGCATTTAGTACTAAGGATATTGTTGAAAGATCAAATGGGGTTGAAAAATTATATTCTAAAATTCTGTCAGCACCAGCAGAAACATCTGCCATCAATACAAATAATTTTGTTCCATCATCATTTATTTCAACTCCTTGGGCACGGTTTTTTTTTTTATCTCCATCATGATCTCGAGCATTACTATTATTTTGTAAATCATCATCATTTAGATCTACAGTATCATTTGCAAAAGCACACGTTGAGATGTCAAAAGGTGAAGTTAAATCATATCTATTGACCGCTTGCCTATCTAAAACATTACTACTAGAATTACCAACTGTATGAAAAAAGCTAAGTCCATCATTAGTAAATTTTAAATCAAAAACTCTTCTAAAGTCAGGCCCTGAAGTACCATCATCTAATTCACATCTTTCACTATCACCAGCATAAGTTGCTGTTGAGATGTCAAAAGCAGTCGAAAGATTGTATTCGTCGACAAAACGAGGGTCAGTATTTGAGTTGTCTTGTTGTTGTTGATATAATACAAACATCTTTGTACCATCGTGATTAAAGTCCACGCCACTTACAGCTTTTGATTGTCCATCTCCTACGGTTAAATTTCGTACTTCAGTAACCATAGCTGCAAATGAATTGGAGATTGGAAGTAGAAATAGTAGAACTAAGATAATTTTTTTTAAAAGTTTCATAAAAAAAAAATTGATATCTTATTTTTTTAAATCTTTATATATTTTAGGTGCCCAAATTTGGGCATCTTGAGAAGTGACGTGAAAGTCATATATTTCGGGCTTAATAAACATTTGATTTGTATCCTCAAATCTTCCTTCTTTAATAGTATCTACCCAAACAACATAATCTGCTGGAAATAATTTTCTTGCCTCAGGTGTTGGGCATATAAAATCAGCAATTACAATATTGCCTTCACTTTTCATTTTTAACGCTGCATCTGCCATTCTTTTTGATTGTCTTATTCTACCTTCTTCAGAAAAATCCCAATCATTAGCAGCTTTTCTAATTTCATCTGCATTTAATCTTTTTGCTTTTATTAATTTAGCTAACTCATTTGCTAAAGTTGTTTTACCTGCTCCAGGCAATCCCATTACTAAAATTATTTTCATTATATATGTTCTAACGGATGATGTGACATAAGTTCAAGATTATTATCACCAACCAAGTACTGTTGTTCTAATTTAACACCTTCTCTACCACCTACTTTTCCAATGTAAGTCTCAACTGTTATAGTCATGTTTTTTTCAAAATAACCTTCTTTTTGACCTCCATCGGTTGGATATTTTATTTGTGGCCACTCATCGCAAAGACCGATTCCATGAATGACACATGAATATCGGTTACCATAGTATTCTTCAGGAAGTTTCCATGAATTTTCACTAAACTCTCTAAATGATACTCCATTTTTAATTAGTCTTGCATTATGATTAATATGATCTGTTGCCATTTTATATAGATTTTTTTGTTCACTATTAAATTTATGTCCTTCCACAAACGTCCTAGATATATCAGCACAATAACCATATGGACCAACCATATCAGTATCGAATGCAACCATTTCGCCACTTTGAATAACTTTGTTGCTACTTTCTTGCATCCAAGGATTTGTTCTTTCACCAGATGAAAGTATTCTACATTCAATCCATTCACCACCATGCTCTATATTTGTTTTGTGTAAAATAGACCAAAGTTCATCTTCAGTCATACCTGCTTTTAATTCATTGCGCATTTTAGTAACACCAATTTCAGCAACCTCTATTGCAGCCTTCATACACTTTAACTCTTCAGGAGATTTGATAACTCTTGCTTGTTCAAGAATTAATTTAGCATCTACAACTTCGATACCAGTTTGATTTAAAGCGGTAACAGCTGGACCATTTATAACATCAATCGCTATTTTTTTACTTTTAAAATAAGATTTTGATAAATCTTCAATTTCGTTAATCCATTTTTTTAACTGTGAACTTGCTTGGTCACCATTGCTAAAATAATCCCAGGTAATAGCTGGTCTTATTTCATCAATTAAATTTAAATCTTTGGATAATATTTCACAATTAAAATACTCATAGAGTATTACAGGTCCATTTACTGGCACAAAACAATATCTTGTAAGATTGTGCATATTATAAACACTCATGTTTACAGAATCTAAAGCATATCTAATATTTACAGGATCAAATAATATACAAGCTTCTAAATTATTTTTTTTTAATTCTTTTTTAACCCTGTCCAGCCTGTAAGATCTAAGTTTCTGAAAATTAATTTCATCCTCTCTTAATCTTTTTTTTGTTATAAAATTTTGATTTGTTTTGATACTGGGGTTAATTTTTCTATCAAACTTCATTCAATTAAAGCATTTGTATACCAACGCCAGTTTTTGGGTATGTATATAAATTATAATTAGCTGTAAGCTCTTCTCCAGCTTTTATATCTTTGACAGATACCATAAACATATATTTTGCATCAGGTTTTTCACTTAAATTATAATACATATTTTCTCTATTGGTGTCATTCTCATCAAATCTTTTTGCTTTAGCTTTTGTATCTATTGGATCGCCAAAGTTTAATGTTGGCAGTAAATTGGAAACCATTCTCATTACAGTTGGATCATTTGAATGATTATAAAAACCACCTAAAGGTGTTCTTATATACTTATTTTCGAACTCTTCGTCTCTAATATGAGTAACTCCAATAAATGTATTAGCTTTTATATCTTTTGTTGCAAAAAGACCTAGTCCTTCTATTGGTGAGTTTTTTATTGTTAATTCTTTTGGTAAAGGTCTGTACATAATTTTATATTAAGTTGTTAACTACCCATTTGTGAAAATGGTGAGTTGGATTATCCATAATTGGAGAAAAATTTCCACCATTATAAACTGGTGAGTTTCTTCCAGTCTGCATTCTTTGGATTATATCAACATCTTCCTTTTGTATATCTTCCCATAATTTATGATTTTGCTTTCTTAAAGATTTAAACTTTTTTGAATTAGCTGCTTGTTCTCCAACGTAATATAATTCCATATGTTCTATAGTATATTCATAGTTAATTGGTTCTAGCCAGTAAGCATAATAATGATCTTTGTGTATTCCTAGCATTACATTTGGAAA
>JBJLDM010000007.1:0-11946 GCA_045567135.1 Candidatus Pelagibacter sp. | reverse complement strand
TCAATTTCGTTAAAATTAAATGGACATCCTTTTTTTAATACTTCTATTGAATTTTTGCCCTCTAATTGAATTATTGCTCTTGAATGTGACAAATCCGTAACAGCAAAATCAGTGTCTTTAAGATCATTTTGAATATTTTTTAAAATTTCCTTTTTTTCTGAGACCAATAACCAGTTATTAGGTCCGGTCCATAAAATTCTTGTATCTTTATTGCTAATTACTTTAAGCGACTCACTGCTTAAATTAAGTCCATCAATTGTTATCTCTTTCAAAGAAACATTTGATTTTTTATATTGTACTACTTGAACTATTAATAAATTCTTTATTTCAGAAATCTTAATTAAATCTTTTTGTTCTTTAGATTCATGTTCGCCAAAAAGGCCTTTTTTATGAACATTTTCTAATACAGATAATGATGTCATGATCTTACCCTTTCTCCCTTCGGATCCACATAATGAGATGAAACAATTTCTACTGGTATTGATTTATTTTTTACTGGGCATAAAGCAAACAGCTTTTTTCCTATCATGTTTTTTCCGTCCTTAAGAATAGCAAGTGAGAAAGGATTATTATACTCAACACTCCAACATGAAGCAGAAATATGACCTAGTTTTGGATTTGGTAGTTTTGCATTTGCGTCTTTTACTAGGTGGGATCCTTCTGGAATGCTTGTTTTTTTATCAAGTGGAACAACACCAACCACTTTTTGTCTATCTTGTGCTGTAAATGCTTTTCTATTTAAAGATCTTTTTCCAATAAAATCTTTCTTTTTACTAACTAATCCATCTAAACCATTATCATAAGGAATTGTTCTGCCATCTAATTCTGATCCCGCAACATGTCCCATCTCTATTCTTAATGTTGATAAAGCTTCAGTTCCATATGGTTGAATTGCAAATTCTTTACCTATTTCAATTATTTTTTCCCACATAAAATTACCATTGTCGGACTCAACATTTACTTCATAAGCAAGTTCCCCTGAAAAAGAAATTCTAAAAATTCTTGCTGGAATACCAAATAAATTACTTTCTAAATATCCCATAAACGGCAAACCTTCATTCGATACATTTGTATCAGGAAATAATTTTTGTAATAAATTTCTTGATTTTGGTCCAGCTATAGCAGCTCCAGCCCATTGTTCAGTAGTTGACACAACATTTACCTTTAATTCTGGCCAAACTATTTGTAAATAATATTCCAAATGAGACAAAACATTTGCAGCTTGTGCGGTAGTAGTGGTCATGTGATAGTGATGTTCTGAAATTCTTGTTGTTGTTCCATCGTCCATTACTATCCCGTCTTCTCTTAGCATAACTCCGTATCTTGCTTTTCCAACTGGTAACTTCAACCAGCTATTTGTATAAACTCTATTTAAAAATTCTGCTGCATCAGGACCTTTTACATCAATTTTTCCCAATGTAGTTACATCGCAAACTCCAACATTTTTTCTTACATTTTCAGCTTCTCTTTTTGAAGCTTCAAACAAACCTTCATTGCCTTGTTTATAATATCTTGGTCTTAGCCAAATGCCAGCATCAACAAAAACAGCGTTATGTTTTTCATGCCATGAATGGATTGGTGATTTTCTTGTTGGTTTAGAATGTTTACCAATTTCTCTTCCAACAATTGCACCAATAGAAACTGGAGTATAAGGCGGTCTAAACGTTGTATGTCCTACAGATGGTACTATTTTATTTTGAATACTCGAAACAAGTTGCAGTCCATTAAGGTTACTTGTTTTTCCTTGGTCAGTTGCCATTCCTAATGTTGTATATCTTTTTACATGTTCTATTGATCTGTATCCTTCCCTAAGAGCAAGCTCCACATCAGAAACTGTTACATCGTTTTGAAAATCTAAAAATCTTTTATAATTTTTTTCTTTTGGAAGTGGCACACACCAAAATTTATCGTGTTGAGTGAATTTTTTTTCTAAGACTTGAGGAACTGAAATTTTATTATCTTTGTTTGTTATTTTTTTCGATATTTCATGACCTTTTTCAAATGCTGTTGTTAAAGTTTTTTCTAAGGAAAATATTCCATTAGCAGAGCCAACTGTTGTTTCATTTTGTTTAGATTTACCTGGAACGAAGGCATCTATTTCTTCATTAAATTTAGTTTTATTACCTGATTGAGAAGCTAAATGTATTGTTGGAGTCCAAAATCCTGAAACGCATATACAGTCACAAGCAATATTCTCAATTTTACCCAAGTCTTTTTTATCTTCAGAAATACTTGCGATTTCAGCAGAATTTACTTTTTTATAACCTTTCGCTGCAACTACCACATAAGAAAATTTGATTTCGATACCCATATTTTTTACCTGACTAATTATTTCAGAATCTGGATTTTTTCTTGTATCCAATATTATTGGATTAATATTATTTTTTTTAAATTCAATTGCAGTTTCGTACGCACTATCATTGTTTGTAAATATTAAAGGTTTTTTACCAACTAAAACTCCATAAACTTTTAAATACTCCTTAGCTGCAGACGCTAAAACTACTCCTGGTGTATCGTTATTTCCAAAAACAATTGGTCTTTCTATTGATCCAGTTGAAATTATTACTTCTTTTGCTCTAATGTACCAAAGTCTTTGTTTTGGAGTATATTTTTTTGATTTTGGTAAATGATCACCTAATCTTTCTGACATAACAAGCATGTTATGATCATAGTAACCAAAAACTTGAGCTCTATTTTTTATTGTCACATTAGGCATTTCTTTAAGTTCTCCTATTATCTTGTCTGCCCAATCTTTTCCATTTTGATTTCCAATACTCACTTCACTAGTTAATAAACTTCCACCAAATCTTGATTTATCTTCAGCTAAAATTACTCTTGCACCATTTTTTGCTGCAGCGTATGCACTTGCTAAACCAGAAGGGCCTGAACCAGTAATTAATAAATCACAATATTCATATTTGTGTTCATATCTTTCATTATCATGTTTTGTAGATACCACTCCAAATCCAGCTGCTTTTCTAATAAATGGCTCATAAATTTTGTACCAAAAACTTTTTGGCCACATAAATGTTTTATAATAAAAACCTGCTGGAAGAAATTTGTTCAAAAAATTATTTATTGCTCCAATATCATAATTTACGCTTGGCCAACAATTTATACTTTTTGCTTCCAATCCTTCAAAAAGTTCTTGTTCGGTCGCTCTGACATTTGGCTCTGTTTCGTTATTTCTATATAATTGAACCATAGCATATGGTTCATCTACTCCTGCTCCAAAGAAACCTCTTGGCCTGTGATACTTAAAACTTCTTCCAATAAGATGAACACCATTTGCAATTAATGCAGAAGCAAGTGTATCTCCTTCATAACCAAAATATTTTTTTCCATTAAATTTAAAAGAAATTTTTTTATTTCTATTAATTAAACCTATCTTATCTAATCTAAATTCTTCTAACATAACTAAATATCTTCATTAACCTTTGATGTTTTAAAAATTTCGTGTGTTGCTGTATCTCTTTCAACTTTAATCCATTGTCTACATCCTGAAATATGATGCCAAACCTCTACATGTTTTCCTCTTGGGCTTTTTCTTAAATATACAAAAGTATCCCACTCCTTATCTGACACTTCTTTATTTAAATCAGGTCTTTTAACTGTTCCATCTCCACCATATGAAAATTCATTTTGTGATCTTAATCCGCAATGTGGACATTTAATATGTAGCATTTATGAAATCCAAGTTTTTGTACCAAGGCCTTTTTCGTCAATTAAATTGCCAGTGTTAAATCTATTTAAACTAAATCCAGCATTTAATTCATGAACTCTATCTTGAGCTATTGTATGAGCAAAAGTCCAACCAGACACAGGTGTTGCTTTAAAACCTCCATAACACCAACCACAATTTAAATATAATCCATCGATATGAGTTTTATCTATTATTGGAGAACCATCCATAGACATATCCATAATACCTCCCCAAGTTCTTAACATTTTAAGTTTACTTAGAAATGGAAGCATTGCGATTCCTTCTGTTAAAACATGTTGTAAAGTCGGCAAATTTCCTCTTTGGGCATAACTATTGTATCCATCTAAATCTCCACCCATTACCATTTCTCCTTTGTCAGATTGACTACAATAAAAATGTCCAGCACCAAAAGTAACAACATGATCTAATATTGGTTTAATTGGTTCTGAAACACACGCTTGTAACAAATGAGTTTCTATTGGCAAAGTTATGTTTAACATTTCAGCAAGAATAGATGTACTTCCTGCTACACATAAACCAATTTTTTTTGCTTTAATATTTCCCCTTGATGTTTTTATTCCATTTATTTTTCCATTAGCTACATCAAATCCAGTTACTTCACAGTGTTGAATAATGTCTACGCCCATTGAGTCTGCTTGTCTTGCATAACCCCAAGCAACAGCATCATGTCTAGCAGTTCCTCCACTTGGTTGCATTAAGGCGCCAAAAATCGGAAATCTTACATTTTCAGAAAAATCTAACATTGGAACTAATTTTTTTACTTCTTCTCTTCCTAAAAGCACAGCGTCAATTCCATTTAACCTCATAGAATTTCCTCTTCTTGTATAAGCATTCATTTGTGCATCTGAATGAGCAAGATTAATTATTCCTCTTGGAGAATACATCACATTAAAATTTAGATCCTGACTCATGCTTCTCCATAAATCCATACCTTTTTCATAGAACATGCCATTTTCATCGTGCATATAATTTGATCTAAGAATTGTTGTATTTCTTCCAACATTTCCTCCACCTATCCATCCTTTTTCAATGATGGCAACATTTGTAATATTATGTTCTTTGGCAAGATAATAAGCAGTAGCCAAACCGTGACCACCACCTCCTATAATTATAACGTCATACTCAGCCTTGGGTGTTGGATCTTTCCAAGCTACTTCCCAATCATTATGGCCTTTGAAAGCATTTTTTATAAGGCTGAAAACAGAATATTTTTGCATATTATATTTTTTTAAGTGTAATTTATTTCTTTAAAAATTAAATAATAAAGTATAGAAATCTCAACCATAATTACAAACTTTAATAAGATTGAAAATGGACGCAGTTAAATCTGATATTGAGATAGCTAGAAAAGCGAAAATGCGTCCTATTAAGGATATTTTAGCTAAAATTAAAGTACCAGACTCAAATAAAGCTTTTAGTCCAATGGGACGGCATATTGCAAAAATCAATTTAAAATACCTTGAAACTATAAAAAATAAAAAAGATGGCAACTTAATTTTAGTAACCGCAATAACTCCAACTCCAGCAGGTGAAGGTAAAACTACAGTTTCTGTTGGTTTAAATGATGGGTTAAATAAAATTGGAAAAAAATCGATAGTTTGTTTGAGAGAGCCAAGTCTTGGTCCTTCTTTTGGTATGAAAGGTGGTGCAGCAGGTGGTGGTTATTCTCAAGTTGTGCCAATGGAACAAATAAATTTACATTTTACTGGTGATTTTCATGCAATAACTTCGGCTCACAATCTTTTATCTGCATTAATAGATAATCATATTTATTGGGGCAATAAACTGGATATTGATGATAAAAAAATTGTTTGGAAAAGAGTTATGGATATGAATGATCGTGCTTTAAGAGCAATAAATATAAATACAAAAGGTGCATCTAAAAATTTTCCAAGAGAAGATGGTTTTGATATTACAGTAGCTTCTGAAGTTATGGCTATATTTTGTTTATCCAATAATTTAAAAGACCTTGAAAAAAAAATTGGGAATATAACTATAGCTTACAAAAAAGATGGAAAACCGGTTTATGCAAAAGATTTAAATGCTCAAGGTCCTATGACTGTATTATTAAAAGAAGCAATAAGACCAAATGTAACTCAAACATTAGAAAATAATCCAGCTTTTATTCATGGTGGTCCCTTTGCAAATATAGCACACGGATGTAATTCAGTTATAGCGACTAAATCAGCTTTAAAACTTTCAGACTATGTAGTAACTGAAGCTGGTTTTGGTGCAGATCTTGGTGCAGAAAAATTTTTAAATATTAAGTGTAGAAAAGCAAATTTAAAACCAAGTTGTGTTGTAATAGTTGCAACAGTTAGAGCCTTAAAAATGCACGGTGGTATTGAAAAAGAAGATTTAAAAAAGGAAAATATACACGCTGTAAAAAAAGGATTAGTTAATCTTGAGAGGCATATAAATAATATCAAAAAGTTTGGGATAAACCCAGTTGTTGCTATAAATCATTTTGTTTTAGATACCAAAGCTGAAATTAAAATTATATCTAATTTTTGTAAAAAGCAGAATGTAGAGGTCAGTGAATGTACTCATTGGGCAAATGGTGGTAAAGGCACAAAAGATTTAGCAAAGAAAGTTGTAGAGATATGTAAAAAATCGAAAAAAAACAATTTTAAATTTTTGTATAATGAAAAAGAAACTTTGTGGAATAAGATAGAAACAATAGCTAAAGAAATTTATAAAGCCAGTAAAATTTCAGCAGATGAAAAAGTCAAAAAGGAACTGATAAAATTTGAAAAAAATGGTTATGGAAAATTACCAGTTTGTGTAGCAAAAACTCAGTACAGTTTTTCGATTGATCCAAAGCTCAAAGGGGCTCCGTCAGATCATGAAATTCCAATTAGAGAAGTAAGACTTTCATCTGGAGCTGAATTTATAGTTGTTATTTGTGGATCAATAATGACTATGCCAGGTTTGCCGAGAGTTCCTGCAGCGGATTCTATTAAAATAAATAATAAAGGTGAGATTGACGGATTATTTTAATTAAGCAGCAGATTTTAAATAATTTAACCAATTTTTTAACTCTAACATTCTAGATTCTTTTTCTGAAACTTTAATTTCTTTTTCAATAAAATTGATGTGATCTTGTATTTCCTTTTCATCTTTAAAACATTTTCTGATATTTATTAATCTATCTTTTCTAAATTTAATTAAAGTAATCATTTTATGATATGTTATTTCAGGATGATACTGCAAACCCCACACATCACTTATACCTGATTTAAAGTGAATACTTTGTATTTTGTTGATTTTATTTGATGCCAAATGAGTTGCTTTTTCTGGCAAGGTAACTACTTCATCAAAATTAAAAGCTGGTGAATTAAATTTTTTATTTTTAGATTTATACAAAGGATGATTTAAACCATTTTCATTAATTTCAATATCTTTAGCTATACCAATGTGAGCACCATTAGATGACTTTTTAACTTCACCACCTGCTGCTGTGACTGCAACCTGCATTCCCCAGCATATTGCTAAAATATTTTTAATATTTTTAAAACATTCTTTCATAAAAGAGATTTGTCTTCGAATTTCAATACAATCATTGTAAATATTTAAACTACTACCTCCCCAAATTAATCCCTGATATTTTTTAATATTGGGTAATATTTTATCAAAACTTTTTTCTGCACATGGGTTAAATACATCAATATTTAAATCATTGGAGTAATACGAAAGGCTCTCCTTTAAACTTTCTGCATGAGTTGGAATTCCTGAATTTTTAAAATTTTCATTCTCCTTTTGCAAATTTCCTTCGACGACTAATAAATTTAAATTTTTCATTAAAATAATTTCCCAATTATACTATGTTCGTATAAAATTTTCATATCGTCAATCGTCATTTTTTTTGGATTAGTGGCTGTAGATGGGTCTTCTAGAGCCATTTTTGATAATTTATCTAAATTAATTTTTTTTACATCAATAACTTCTGAAAGTTTATGTGGAATATTAAGTTCCTTTCTTAAGTCTAAGACCCAGCTTAAAAAACTTTGAAAATTTTTTTCTAAATTAAGATAATCACAAATTGAAATAATTCTATCTTCTATTAACGTTTTATTAAAAGTTAAAACATAAGGCATAAAAATTGCATTTGATAAACCATGATGAACATTAAATTGTGCATTTATAGGATGACTTAAAGAATGAATTGCACCTAAACCTTTTTGAAAAGCAGTTGAACCCATACTTGCTGCTGCTAGTAAATCTGCTCTTGCCTCTAAATCTTTTCCATTATTTACAGCTTTTATTAATGATTTTTTTATCAGTTTCATTCCTTCGATAGCTATACCGTCTGCCATTGGATGAAAACCGGGTGCACAAAAAGCTTCTAAGTTATGTGCCAAAGCATCCATTCCTGTGGCAGCTGTTAATCTTGGAGATAAATCAATTGTTAAAACTGGATCTAAAATAACAACTGAAGGTAAAAATTTTGGATGAAAAATAATTTTTTTTACTCCTGTTTTGTTGTTAATAATTGCTGAGGCACGCCCAGTTTCAGAACCAGTGCCAGCTGTAGTAGGAACAGCAATAATTGGAGCAATATTTTTTTCATTTGCTCTTTTCCAATAATCTCCTATGTCTTCGAAGTCCCATATAGGTCTAGACTGTGCTGACATAAAAGCTATAGCTTTACCAACATCTAACCCACTACCTCCTCCAAAAGCAATAACTCCATCACATTTATTTTTTTTAAATTCTAAAACTCCTTCTTCTACATTTTCTCCTATAGGATTTCCCGAAAAATTTGAAAAAATTGCTAAATTACTAAATTTATTTTTAACCTCTGAAATAATAGTTTTAGTCATTTCAAGATTTATAAGGTCTTTATCTGTTACAAATAATGGGCTTGAAATTTTCAAATTTTTACAGGCCTCTGATAAATCTTTAATTCTATCTTCTCCTACCCATACAGAAGTGGGGTAATTCCAATTAGTTTTCATAATAAAATATTATTGTAATTTTTACTTTTTTGTTAGTAAAATACATTTATAAATTTTTTTTTATATGGGGAAAACTCAATGACAAAAGTAGCTATTATTGGAACAGGACCTTGTGGTCTTTCAATGCTAAGAGCTTTCGAACAAGCTGAAAAAAAAGGCGAAAAAATACCTGAAATAGTTTGTTTTGAGAAACAGGATGATTGGGGAGGATTGTGGAATTATAGTTGGAGAACTGGATCTGATCAATATGGTGATCCTGTTCCAAACAGTATGTATAGATATCTATGGTCAAATGGTCCTAAAGAGTGTTTAGAATTTGCTGACTATTCTTTTGATGAACATTTTGGAAAACCCATTCCATCTTTTCCGCCAAGAGAAGTTTTATATGACTACATAATTGGTAGAGTTAAAAAAGGTAATTTAAAAAATAAAGTAAGATTTAACACTAATGTTTCTAGTGTAGTTTATAATGGAAATAATTTTGAGGTCACTTGTTATGATAAAAAAAATGATAAACTTTTAAAAGATGTTTTTGATTATATAGTCGTTTCATCTGGTCATTTCTCTGTTCCATTTATTCCAGAATATCCAGGAATGAAATCATTCCCAGGAAGAATATTACATTCACATGATTTTAGAGATGCAGAAGAATTCAGAGATAAGAATGTTGTTGTTTTAGGGAGTAGTTATTCGGCTGAAGATGTTGCTCTTCAATGTCACAAGTATGGAGCTAAAAGTGTAACAATAGGCTATAGACACAACCCAATGGGATTTAAATGGCCTAGTGGAGTAAAAGAAGTACATTATTTAGATAGACTAGATGGAAATAAAGCAATCTTCAAAGATGGTCATATACAAGATGCTGACGCAATAATTTTATGTTCTGGTTATCTTCATCATTTCCCCTTTTTAACTGAAGACCTAAAATTAAAAACTAGAAATAGATTGTATCCACCAAAACTATATAAAGGTGTTGTTTGGCAAAATAATCACAAATTACTTTATTTAGGAATGCAAGATCAGTTTCATACATTTAATATGTTTGACTGCCAAGCTTGGTATGCAAGAGATATAATAATGAGTAAAATTAAACTACCAAATAGTTCAGAAATTGAAAAAGATATAAATAAATGGGTTGCTATGGAAGAAAAATTAGAAAATCCTGATCAGATGATAGACTTTCAAACTGAATATACTAAGGAATTACACGAGTTATCTAATTATCCAAAAATTGATTTTGAATTAATTAGAAAACATTTTAAAGAATGGGAGCATCATAAAGTAGAAGATATTATGACATACAGAAATAAGTCTTTTTCTTCACCAGTTACTGGATCAGTTGCACCAATACATCACACTCCATGGGCAACAGCAATGGATGACTCTTTAAAAACTTTTTTAAATAAGTCAAAAAACTAAATTTTATTTATAATCTTATATTTAATTTTTTATTTTTTAAAATAGTTTTCAATAAATTAGTCATTAAAGGAATTTGATTTTTATTTATTTTTTTTAATATATATGGTGCTATCTCTCTAGCAAGTTGTTCTCCTTCAACTGTATCTTTGGGCATAAATTTTTTTTTTGCTTTTTTAAATGTAAATCCTTTTCCTAAATAACTTCCCATTTTACTATTTCTTCCTCCTGCAGCACTAACATATAAATCACCTACTCCTGCAAGCCCTAGAGTTGATACTTCTTTTCCTTTAAAATATTTAGTTAGATATTTCATTTCAATTATTGATTTTTGAAATAAACTTGATGACGTATTTAAACTTTGACCTGCTCCAATTATCATTGCATATATATTTTTTATTGCAGAACATATTTCTACACCAATAACATCATTAGAAAATTCTATAATATAATATTTTGTAGAAATCATCTTGCCTATCTGTTTAGCTATTTTAATATTTTTATTGGCTAAAATTACACTTGTTTGATTTTTTCTAGCTAGTTCCTTAGCCAAACAAGGACCTTTTAAAACTGAAATATTCATTCCATTATAATTCTTTTTTAATTGTTCTGAAATCGTTAGAATTTTATTATTTTTTTTTTCGTATTTTAATCCTTTGGTCAGTACCAATATTGGAATTTTTAATTTTAATTTTTTTAGTTCTTTACTAATAAAATCAATACCTGAAAGACTTAAAGCAATTACAATTAAATCAAATTTTTCTTTCAATAAATCAGTTGAAAATTTTCTAAATTTTAAACTTTTTGGAAGATTTATTTTTAAACTTGAATGGAATTTTTTTTTTGAGGATAAATCTTTAATAAAAGCTTTGCTATAAGGTTCTGTAATAGTAACTTTATTTTTATTTTCTAAGCAAGGAATTGTAAATGCCGAACCCATTGCCCCACCGCCAATGACTAATATTTTTTTCATTTTTAATCTATACCAAGATGTTTTTTTCTTTTGTCTACCCAAGTTCGAATTAAATTATCAAATATTAAACCTATAAAAGCTACACAGATACCAAGCGTAAATCCTATACCTGCACCTTTTTTATCAGATAACGCTTTTAGAATATATTGTCCTAAATCTTCTGTCCCAATAAATGCTCCAATAATTACCATAAAAAGTGCAAATACAATTGTTTGATTCAAACCAAGCATCATATGCGGAAATGCTAAAGGAAACTCTATTTTAGTTAATCTTTGAAATTTATTTACACCTGACATAGTTGCTGCATCATGTAAACCAACTGGAACACTTCTGAGTCCTTCAATGGTATATCTTGTTGCTGGTATCGTTGCATAAACTATAACTGCAATTAAAACTGATGTATCGGTTATACCAAAAAGCATCATAACTGGAATTAAGTATACGAAAGAAGGAAAAGTTTGAAATATGTCACAAACCCCCAGCATAAAATTCGCAGAATTTTTATTTTGAAAACATAAAGTTCCAACTGTAAATCCAATTATACAAGATATAACAACTCCAAAAGTTGCCATATATGCTGTCACTAATGCTCTATCCCACCATGGACTTAAAGCTATAAATAATGTTAATCCACAAACAACTAATGCTGAACGAATCCCACCAATTAAATATCCAGCTCCAACAACTAAAACTAATGTGGCAACCGCAGGCATTCTTAAATATAAAGCTCTCATTGGCTGAAGCACGTCTTGAATCAACCATGTATTAAATGCTTTTATATACACAAAGAATGTATCAAAGATCCAATCAACACCTTTATTCCAAAAATCTGCTGTTGATATTCCTTTGTTATGTGGAACTTCAAATAAATAGTT
>JBJLDM010000006.1:0-11955 GCA_045567135.1 Candidatus Pelagibacter sp. | reverse complement strand
ACCTTTTAACGATAAAAATTTTATATGCAACAGAAAATTGTATAGGGCATTAGTTAATTAACTAAATATCCCTATACAAAATTGTAATTTAATGAAAATTAAGATTTTTTTTGAAGTTTAACAGCTGAAGGTCCTTTAGGGCCATCTTCTATTTCAAATTGCAGCTCATCACCTTCGTTAAGGAAACGTAAACCTGCATCTCTTACTGCGCTTGCATGAACAAACACATCTTTTTCTTTATCTTCTCTTTCTATAAAGCCGTAGCCCTTTTTACCATTGAACCACTTGACCTTCCCATTTAATGTACTCATACTTTTTTACTCTTTCTTCTTATTGTTTACTTATAGCTAAATTAGCTGATGACTTGTTAATAGATTTTAAAAGTTAATGCAAGCTCAAATGAATAAATTAAATGGTGCCTCGGGAAGGATTCGCACCTCCGACACAAGCCTTTTCAGGGCTCTGCTCTACTCCTGAGCTACCGAGGCATTAGTTAAAATCTAAAAATTATTCGACCTTTTGTAAGATCATAAGGAGTAACTTCGACTGTAACATTATCACCTTGCAATACCCTAATTCTATTCTTCCTTAACTTTCCACTTGCATGCGCAGTTATAGTGTGACCATTTTCTAATTCCACTTCAAACATTGCATTTTTAAGCAAAGTTTTTACCTTGCCCTTAAATTCAAGTAAGTCTTGTTTTGACAAATCTAATTTCTCCTTATTCTAGATTTTATACTTTGAGCATGACCATCTAACTGTTCAAACTCGGAAAGAGTTATAGCTGGATTTCCAATTTTTTCTACCCCTAATTTGGTAAGAGTTACAACTGATATCCTTTTAATAAATTCATTAATATTTAGTCCCGAGCTAAACTTTGATGATCCTGATGTTGGTAAAATATGATTGGTTCCAACAGTATAATCTGAAACGCTCATAGGCGTATATCTGCCATTGCATATACTACCTGAATTAAAAATTTTTTTACTATATTTACTATAATTTTTTACATTTACCTCTAAGTGCTCAGGAGCAATTTCATTAATTACATCAATTATTTGTTTGTCGTTATTAGCTTTTACTATTAATCCATTTTTTTTTATTGATCTTATCGCAATTTTTTTTCTTGGTAAAACTTTTAAAGATTTTAATATACCTTCTTTAACATTATTTATAATTCTTTTATCTTTTGTAACTAGTATGCATTGACTATCAGAATCATGTTCGGCCTGAGAAACCAAGGAAGTTACAACTTGATTTACATTTGTATCTTTATCGGCCAACACACATATTTCTGAAGCGCCCGCATACATTGACTCAGTACCAATTAATTTCCCAGATAATTGTCTTTTTGCTTCAGCAACAAATTTATTACCTGGTCCCACTACTTTATTTACTTTTTGTATATAAGCGAGACTTGCAATTGCCTGAGCCCCTCCCATTGAATAAATTTCTTTAATTCCAACTTTTTTTGCTGCATACAATACTGCTGGATTTAAATTTCCATCTATTTTTGGAGTTGCTAAAATAAGCTTTTTAACTTTAGCTAATTTTGCAGGAATAGCATTCATTAGAAGTGTTGATGGAAGATTGCCAGGAACATATATTCCAACTGAAGAAATAGGCACATACCTATATTCTAATTTATTATTTAAATCGTCCCTAAAAGAAATATTTTTTAACTCTTTTACCTGCTTTGAGTGAAATTTCAAAATTCTTAGATAAGCATAATCAATCGCTTTTTTTACATTTGGATCTAATTTTTTTATTGATTTATCAATTTTATTTTTTGATAATTTTATTTCTAAATTTTTACTAAATCTTTTTTCATATTTTAAAACAGCTTTAAATTTATTTTTTTTTATATCGTTAAGAATTTTTGATACTATTTTTATATCAACATTTTTATCGATCCTTCTTAAATTAAGAAACTTTATAAGTTTATTAATATAATTTTTACTATTACAATTTAGCACCTTAATCATAAGTATTTTTTTGATCTTCTAAAACTACATCTATTATTTCTGAATTTAATGTTATAAATCCATTATTAGAAAAGAACAGAATTATTTCATAATTTTGATCTTTTTTAAATAGATCTATAGATACTAACTCAATAGTTAAATCCATATTTTTTTGATTGATATTTTTTGACTTTGAAGAATGTACATATTCAAATTTTATAATGCTATTTACTCTACCTTTATTATTTTCTTCTTCTTTTACAAGTCTATCGATACATAGTAAAAAAATTTTATTTTTTGGTAAATATTTTATCTCACTTATTTTTACTTTTCCCTCAGAACAACATGCTGATATTAGTTTTAAATCCTCTGGTGAATGTGCGATAATTTTTTTTAAGAATTTTTTATTCATTAATAAATTCTTCTAATATTAACCCCTAACTTACTAAGTTTCTTTTCAATATTTTCATAGCCCCTATCAAGATGATAAATTCTATTAATAACTGAAACGCCATTTGCTACTATCGCCGCAAGAACCAAAGCAACAGAAGCTCTCAAATCACTGGACATCAATTCTGCACCTTCAAATTTTGTTTTTCCTTCAATTATAGCTTTATTATTTTTAATTAAAATTTTCGCACCTAATCTTCTCAATTCAGCAACATGCATAAATCTATTTTCAAATATATTCTCAGATATTACAGATCGTCCTTGTGCCTTACAAAGTAAAGTCATAAATTGTGCTTGTAGATCTGTAGGAAAACCATCGTACTCTTTTGTTTCTAAAAATTTAATATTTTTTATTTTTTTAGGACCTGCTATGTAAATTTCATTTTTATAGTTTTTAACTTTAGCGCCTATTTTTTTTAATAAATTTAATTCTGTATTTATTAATTTAGGATTAAAACCACTTATTCTTAAATTACCTTCTGTCATTGCTGCTGCAACACAAAATGTTCCACATTCAATTCTATCACCCATTACAGAGTAGCTAATACTTTTTAATTTTTCAACTCCATAAATTTGGACAGTTCTTTTACCAATCCATTTTATAGGAACACCAGCTTTTTGTAAAAAATTTGTTAAGTCTTTTTTTATCTCAGGTTCAATTGCACAATTTTTTAAAATGGTTTTTCCTTTTGCAAAGCACGCAGCGAGTATTGCGTTTTCTGTTGCACCAACAGAAATTTTAGGAAATTTAATTATTGCTCCAACTAAATTAGTTTTAACGTGAGCATGAATATATCCTTTTTTAATAGAATATTGCATGCCAAGTTTTTTAAGTACATTTAAATGATAATTTACTGGTCTAGCGCCAATCAAACAACCGCCTGGTAATGAAGTTATTGCTTTTTTATATTTTGCAACCAAAGGTCCCAAAAGTAAAATTCCAGCTCTCATTGTTTTAACTAAAGAATATGATGCTATTGTTTTTATTTTTTTCGATCTTGTAATTTTAACAGAGCCATTTTTATAATTTCTTTTTATCAAAAAACCAAGTGAGCCAATCAATTCAAGCATTGTATTTATGTCTCTAACTCTAGGTAAATTCTTAATCTCTACTGTTTTATCAAAAAGTAATGTTGCAGCTAAGATTGGCAAGGCTGCATTTTTGCTTCCTGATATTTTAACTCGTCCTTTAATTTTGCAAGGACCTTTAATTACAAATTTATCCATATATTATTTTGATTTTGCTAGTGTAATTCCAGTTTGACCTTGATATTTGCCTTTTCTATCAGCATATGAGATCTCTGGTTCTTCACCTTGAAAAAATAATATTTGTGCAGCACCACTATTTGCATAAAGTCGAATCGAATTAGATGTATGATTAGAAAATTCTAATACTAAATTTCCATGCCAACCAGCTTCTAAGACTGTGGGAGGAGTACCAAGACCACAACGTGCATAAGTTGATTTAGCAGTAACTAAACCTGTGACATTCCTTGGCATTTTAAAATATTCTAGACTGCTTGCTAAGGCAAATGAATTTGGTGGTATTAATATTGAAGGTTGGCCTTTTATGGTCACAAAGTTATCCTCTGTAAAATTTTTTGGATCAGCCATTGCTCCTTTGATATTTGTAAATATCTTAAATTCTTCACCACATCTTAAATCAAAACCAAAAGAATTCAGACCATGGCTGATACCATCAGCAACAGATTTACCTACAAAGGGATTTATCATATCCTCTTCCTCTACTAATTTTTTTATTTGCCTATCATTTAAGATCATTTTATTTATTTTTTTTATCTTTTAATTTTTTTTGAAAAATTTTTCGTTTTTTTAAATTTCTTTTTAAAGCAAGCTCAAGCTTTAGCGCTTTCTGTTTTTTATTCATTAATTATTTTTTTTCGGGATTTGTTAGATCTTCTAAAGTAATAGTTTTTGCTATATCGTGCATCTTTTTTTCTTTACTCTCTTGTTGTTTAAATCCTTCTTTTGCTGCACGTTTAGCTTTTCTTTCAGCAAGCTTTTTTTCCCTTTTAGCCTGCTTTTCCATGGCTTTCATGCCTCTAGTTGATTTATAATCGTAATGAATTCCCATAACTTCTTTGATAAATATAATTTTATTATATAAAACAATTTTTAAGAAAAATTAAGGCAATAATTAGAGGTATTAAGCTTGATATATTAGGTATTTTAACTTTAAAAATAAGCCCTTATAGTTAAATGGTATAACATATCCATGGTAAGGATAAATTTCAAGTTCGATTCTTGGTAAGGGCACCAAAAGACTTATTCTTAATAGTAAATTAATCTTCTTCTATGATATAAAATTTTTTTATGAAAATAAGATTTAAAAATTATTTAATTTTATATTTGTTAACACTTTTTTCTTTTTCAATAATTTATTTATACAGAAAACATAATGTTGGAAATGACTCTACAATTTCCGATTGGTTAATTAACTATTCTGGTGGATTCACTAAAAGAGGGATTATAGGTGAAATTTCTATATTTTTTTCAAGGTTATTATCTATTGATCTAAGAGATATCATTTTTATATTTCAATTAATTACTATCTCATTCTATTTTTTGTTAATTTATTACTTTATAAAAAATATTAAATTAAATAGAATTTTCTTGCTTGCCATATTCTCTCCAATATTTTTATTATATCCTGTTGCAGAAATTGAAGTATTAGCAAGAAAAGAAGTTTTCATATTCATAATATTGCTCGCATATACATTTATTCCATCAAATAAAAAAAATTTTGAAAATTTATTTACATTAACTTTTCTAACAATAGGTATTTTAATATGGGAACCTTTAATATTTTTTATCCCATTTTGGTTTGCAATTGATATTATTAATAACAAAGTTAATGATTTTAATTTAAAATTATTTAAAAAAACTCTGTTCTATTTACCTGCAGTTTTTCTTGCATTTTACATTGCTTTTAATCCGATGTCTTCAGATCAACATGGGGAAATGGCAAAAATATTAAAAAATGAATTTAATGAAAGCTGCTACATGGCTTGTCAACTACTTTTAAGTAAAGCAGGAATTTATCAACAATTCCAGGCTCAATTTGGGAAATATTCATTTGAAGTTTTATTAAGATATTTTTTAATTTATTTAATAGGATTCGGGCCTTTAATTATATTATTAAAAAACTCAAAGCTTAAAGAAAAAATATTTTTTTTTAAAAAATTTAAAAATATGTTTTTACCATATTTAATAATATTATCCCCTGTGATTATTTTACATGCAATGGCATATGATTGGGGAAGATGGGTAAGTATTAGTTATGTATTTTCTGTGGTTTCATATTTTTATTTATATAAAAATAATTTATTAATATTAAATGAAAATAAAATAAAAAATAATTTTATTTCAAAAATGAAAAAAAGTTATTTTATTTTTTTATTTATAATTTTTTGTTTTGGCTGGAACCCAAAAACTGCAATAACTGGTGACGTGGGATCATTTCCAGGATATAGGATTCCTTACAATGCTATAAAAATAATGTTAATAAACTAATTTGTTATTTATAAATTTTTTTTCTTAATAAAATCATAATTATAACTAAAAAACCAAAAGCAATTAATGGAATATATATATCAGGTGAAATAATTAAATCCATAACTCCTGGGGTTTCTAAGTTTTCTTTAATAATTTTTTCTAATCCACTGCCTATTGCACAAACTAAAAAAACCTGTGGAATAATTCCAACTAAAGTTGCTAGGAAAAAATTACTTGCTTTGACATTAAAAATAGTTGGCAATATACAACTTAATTGCCAAGGTATGCCACCACATAATCTATAAATTAACAAATAGTTAAATTCTGATTTTTTAAATTTTGCTTCTAAGCTTTCAAATTTTTTTAAAAACTTTTCTCTTATTAATTCTTTTAAAAAATAATTTGCAAACATATATAAAAAGGTTGCGCCAATACTTAAACCTAAAACTACTACTATGGCTCCTATCCACTTACCCAAAATTAATCCCCCAAGTAATGCGACGGGTGATCCGAATCCTAGAAAAGGAAATACCCATAACACTGTCAATAATAAAAAAATTAAAGATAATAAAAATAAATTGTTTTTTTTTAATTCAAAAAAATAATCTCTATTATTTTTGATAAATTCATAGCTTGTAACTTCTTGAAGACTAAATTTTGAAAAAAATAAATATAAAAATAATGTAATCAATACTAAATAAAATAAACCTATATATAATTTAATTTTTTTATGCTTTTCCATATATTTGAGATCTAAAATTGTTTACTTTATTACACTTATTTCTTATAACTACCGAAATTTTATCAATAAAACATTAACTTAATTATGAAAAGAACATATCAACCAAGTAGATTAGTAAGAAAAAGAAGACATGGATTTAGATCTAAGATGAGATCTAAGGGTGGAAGAAAACTGTTAGCTAGAAGAAGAAAAAAAGGAAGAAAAAAACTCACAGTTAGATGAAAAGTAAGATAACTAGCCTTTCAAAAAATGCAGAATTTAAATCTCTTCTTAGTGGTAAAAAAATATCCAATAAGTATTCTTCAATTTATTTCAAGAGGCTGAGTGGTAAAAACTCAAATAGGTTAAACATTAGTTTTGTTGCAAAAAAAAAGTTAGGTAATGCTGTTATTAGAAACAAAATTAAAAGAAGATTAAGAAATATTATGAATGAAGCTTATAAAAAAATAGATATAAACTTAAATTATTCATATTTATTAATAGCAAAAAAAATGATTTTTGATGATAAATATACAAATGTTAAGAAAAATCTATTAATAGATTTTAATAAAATTAAATAATAAAAATATGAAACATTTATTTATTTTAATAATTAAATTTTATAAATTAATTATTTCTCCTTATTTAGGAAATAATTGTAGGTATTTGCCAACTTGTTCAGAATATTTTATTGATAGCTTAAAAGAGTATGGTGCTATCAAAGGATCGATAAAAGGATTTAAAAGAATTTCATCATGTCATCCAATTAAATTTTTAGGTGGAGGTGATGGATTCGATCCTGTTGTAAAAAAGAAAGTAAAATAAAATTATGGATACTAAAAACGTTATAGCTGCTATTTCATTAAGTGCTGCGGTGATTATAATATATGCTTTATTTTTTGGACCAAGCCCAGAACAAATAAAAAAATCACAGGAACAAAAAAATCAGATTACACAAAATTCTGAAACCCCTAGTCTTGATATAACTCAAGCAACATCAAAAATTTCAAGAAAAGAAGCAATAGAAGAAAATGAAAGAATTAGATTTGAAAATGAAAATATAAAAGGTTCAATATCTTTAGTAGGTGGAACTATAGATGATTTAATCTTTAAAAAATATACTAAAACTCTTAATGGAAATGATAAAATTATTTTGTTAAATCCAAAAAAATTTATTGATGGATACTTCGTTGAGACTGGCTGGGTTACAAATAACAAAAATATAGATTTGCCAGATGCAAATACATTATGGATCCTTGAAGGGAACAATAAACTATCTCCAAACAATCCAATCAAACTAGTTTGGAGTAATAACCAAGGAATTAAATTTGAAAAAAATATAAAAATTGACAATCAGTTTTTATTTACTGTTGATCAAAAGATTATCAATAATTCTGAAAAAACTTACAATTTTTATCCTTATGGTCAAATCATTAGAAATAAAGCACCACAAGTTACAAATTTCTACATTTTGCATGAAGGTTTAATTGGGGTTTTTGATGAACAGCTAGTTGAACAAGATTATGAGGATATAAAAGAAAAAAAATTTTCTAAAAATACAAAATCAGGTTGGCTAGGTATTACTGATAAATATTGGATAACAACTCTAATACCAGAAAAAAATAAAGAATTTAGAGCTGATTTTGATTTCAAAAATAAATTTCGAGCAAACTTTATTGAAACAAGCCCAATAGAAGTAGGAGCAAATAGTTCTGATTCAAGTAAAATTAAAATTATCATAGCTGCTAAAGAAGTGGATGTTATTGATAGATATGCTGAAAATTTAAATATAGATAAATTTGATTTAGCTATTGATTGGGGATGGTTTTATTTTTTTACAAAAAACTTTTTCTTTGCAATTGATTACTTTTTTAAATTAACTGGTAATTTTGGAATAGCTATTATTTTAATTACTGTGTGTATAAGAATTGTTTTTTTTCCTTTAGCAAATTATTCCTTCAGATCTATGGCCAAAATGAAAGTTCTACAGCCCGAAATGATGAGGTTAAAAGAATTGCATAAAGATGATAAAATGAAACTTCAACAAGAAACAATGGCACTATACAAAAAAGAAAAGGTAAATCCTGTTTCGGGTTGTTTGCCTGTTTTTATACAAATACCTTTCTTTTTCGCAATTTATAAAGTTTTATTTGTAACTTTAGAGATGAGACATCAACCTTTCTTTGGATGGATAAAAGATCTATCCGAAAGAGATCCTACTTCAATATTTAATTTATTTGGATTGATACCTTGGGATCCACCATCTTTTTTGATAATTGGAATCTGGCCTTGCCTTATGGGTCTCTCTATGTACATTCAGCAAAAATTAAACCCTGCTCCTCCTGATCCAATTCAGGCTAAAATTTTTATGTTCTTTCCTTTATTTTTAACCGTTATACTAGCTCCTTTTCCATCAGGTCTAGTTATCTATTGGACTTTTAATAATATTTTAACAATGGCTCAACAAGTTATAATAATGAAAAGAACTACTGTTAAAACCGTTCAAAAATAATATGAAAATTGAAGAAGTAATACCTAAAGATGGTCCTTCCATCGATGAAGTTAAAAAATATATAGAAAAATATAAAAATGATTTAATAGTTATTAAGTATGGAGGAAATGTTTTTATTGATAGAAATATATTTAATAATTTTATAGAAGATATAAGTGTATTAAATAAATTAGGGCTTTCAATTGTAGTTATTCATGGAGGTGGCCCAAGAATAAAAAGAGAATTAGATAAATCAAATATTCAATCTAAATTTATAAGAGGATTAAGAGTAACAGATAGAAAAATTATAAATATTGTTGAGAATGTGCTAATAGATTTTAACAACGATATAGTTGATTCTCTTAAAAAAAAAGGCACAGAGGCAATTTCAATAAATACTAAAAAAAATAACGTCATAGAAATTATTCCAGAGTCAAAAGAGCTTGGTTTTGTAGGAAAACCAAATAAAGTTAATAATGAAATAATCAAAAATATATTAGAAAAAAATATGGTTCCTATTATCTCCCCTTTAGGCTTAAAAGATAATCAAACATATAATATAAATGGAGACACGGCAGCAGGTGCTATTGCAAAATCTTTAAAAGCAAGAAGATTGATTTTAATGACAAATACTGAAGGTGTATTAGATAAAAATAAAAAACTTATAGAAGAAATAACATCTCCAGAAATACTCCAAATGATCAAGAACGAGACTATAACTGGAGGCATGATACCTAAAATCAATACATGCCTTGATGCTGTAAATAATGAAGTTACAGGTGTAGTAATTGTAGATGGAAGAAAACCGAGTTCCGTTTTATTCGAAATATTTTCTGACAAAGGTGCGGGAACATTAATCAGAAAATGAAAGATCTAAAAAAAGTAAAATATTTAATTCTTGATATGGATGGTTGTGTGTATCATCCTAAATACTTGAAAACTTTATTTGCTCAGGTATCAGCTAGAATGACAGAATTTATAGCACTTAAGCTTGGTATTGATAAAATTAAAGCAAAAGAAATCCAATCTGATTATTTTTATACACACGATACTTCATTAAATGGACTTCTAATTAATCATCCAGATAAAATTAATGCTCATGAATTTTTAAAATTTGTTCATACAATAAATTACGACTGTCTTGAGAAGGATGTTGAACTAAGAGAAGAATTGTTAAAACTTGATGTAAAAGCTTATTGTGCAACAAATGGCAGTAGAGAGCATGCTATGAACTGCATGAAAAAAATAGGAATAGATGATCTGTTTGAAGGAAAAGTCATGGATATTGTAGATTTTAACTTCAAACCAAAACCAAACCCTGAATCTCTTAAATTATTGTGTGATAACTTTCAGATACCCACAAATGAAGAAACTGTTTATGTGGAGGATATTTGTAAAAATCTTACTTCTGAAACGGCAAAAAATATGATCAAAGTTTGGTTTAGTAATGATGAGCCAATAAATGATATTGATAAATATAAAGATGTAGTAGATTATAAAATTGATAATCTTGCTTTATTTTTAAAAAAAATAAGGTTATTAAAAGAACAATAAAATTATGAGTGATATAAAAAAAATTATAAATGATGCATGGGAAATAAAAGATAAAATTAATCAAAATTCTGATGAATCTATAAAGAATGCGATTAATCAGGTTATTGAAGATTTAGATAGTGGTAAATCTAGAGTAGCTGAAAAAATTAATGGTGAATGGGTAACACACCAACATTTAAAAAAAGCAATAATGCTCAGCTTTAGAATTTATCCAATGGAAAATTTAAATGGTCCTTACAGCAGTTGGTATGATAAAGCTCACCTACTAAAAGGTAAAACAGCAGGATGGACAAAAGAAGATCATGAAAAAGCTGGTTTTAGAATGGTTCCTAATTCACCAGTTAGAAAAGGATCTTTTGTTGGAAAAAATGCTGTTCTAATGCCATGCTATGTTAATATTGGTGCTTATATTGATTCCGGTACAATGATTGATACATTTGCAAGAGCTGGTAGCTGTTGTCAAATTGGAAAAAATTGTCATATATCAGCGGGAAGTGGTATTGGTGGTGTACTTGAACCAGCACAGGCACTACCAACAATTATTGAAGATAATGTATTTTTGGGAGCTATGTCTGAAGTTGTAGAAGGAATAATAGTAGGAGAAGGATCTGTATTAAGTATGGGAATGTACATTGGTCAATCAACAAAAATTGTAAATAGATCAACGGGTGAGATAACTTATGGAAAAATTCCACCTTATTCAGTTGTAGTACCAGGTACTCTTCCAGATAAAAAAAATCCATCTGCACCATCGCTAAGTTGCGCAGTTATAATTAAGCAAGTAGATGAAAAAACTAGATCAAAAACTTCAATTAACGATCTTTTAAGAGAATAGATTAATGAAAACTTACAATGAATTAAAATTAGCTCAAGAGCTAATAAGATTTCCAACAGTTAAAACTGAGGATAAGGGTATAATGAAATTCTTATCAAGAAAACTTACTGCTATTGGTTTTAAATGTACAATAATCAAATCTAAAGGAATTGGACCAAAACCAGCATTAAATTTATATGCAAGATTTGGTAAATCAAAACCACATATAAGTTTTTTAGGACATACCGATGTAGTTGCTAATCTTAATAATTGGAAAATTCCACCATTTAAAGCTGTTGTAAAAAAAGGATATTTAAATGGTAGAGGATCTCAAGATATGAAAGGTGGTGTAGCTTGTTGGATAAGCGCAGTTAGTAATTTTATTAAAAATAAGAAATTTAAAGGATCGATTTCAATTATAATTTCAGCTGACGAAGAAACAAC
>JBJLDM010000005.1:0-13413 GCA_045567135.1 Candidatus Pelagibacter sp. | reverse complement strand
TGTTAATTTATTTTTTAATCCTTTGCTTTCCATAAAATCCCAAGCAGCTCTTTCAGCTTTTGTTTTCGATAAAAAGTAATCACTCACACCCTCAACCCAATTAACATCTGTCCAATCATTTTCTCCAAATGAATAAGGGTTACTTCTATTAGGTTTTCTAAACATTGCTACGATAGAGGAAGTTATAATTATTTGCTCTACATTAGCGCTCAAACCAGCATTTAAAACCCTTAAAGTTCCGTCTACAGCAACTGGTAATAAACTATCTCTATTGTTTGAAACTTTCATAGGAAAAGGAGAAGCAACATGCATTATATATTTGCATCCTTTTGCTGCTTCATTCCATCCATCATTTTTTAAAAGATCTAATTCTACGAACGACAATTTATCTATAGAAGCATATTTGCTTATAGTTTCTTTTGTTTGTTCAATTAAATTGTTGTTTCTAACTGTCCCCAAAACTTCATAACCTGAATTCAATAATTCTATTGTAGTATGTTTTGCAATCCATCCACTGATACCAGTTAATAAGACTTTATTACTCATAATTTATTATTTAACATTAAAGATAAATTAGCAATGGTTAATATTAGATTTCTGCTGTGCATGTTTTGCTAATGAGATAAAAATTTTTCAGCTTCAAGTGCAGCCATACACCCCATTCCTGCAGCAGTTACAGCTTGTCTAAATATCTTATCTTTAACATCTCCTGCAGCAAAAACGCCAGGTATATTAGTTTCTGTAGAGTCTGGTTTTGTTGTTAAATAACCTTCTTTGTCCATATCTAATTGATCTTTAAATAGTTGGGTTGCTGGATCATGGCCGATAGCAATAAAAAGACCATCAATTTTTAACTCTTCAATTTTATTTGTTTTTACATTTTTGATTTTTAATCCTTTAACATTTTTTGGCTCGTTATCTCCGATGACTTCTTCAACAACACTATCCCAAATAATTTCAATTTTTTTGTTAGCCATTAATTTACTTTGAAGCATTTTTTCAGCTCTTAAAGAATTTCTTCTATGGATTAATTTTACTGTTGATGCAAATTTTGTAAGAAACATTGCTTCTTCAACTGCAGCATTCCCACCACCAACAACAGCAACTGTTTTTTCTTTAAAGAAAAAACCATCACATGTTGCGCACGCAGATACTCCAAATCCTCTAAATTTCTGTTCAGATTCAATATTTAACCATCTTGCTTGAGCTCCAGTTGAAACAATAATTGAGTCCGCCGTATATTTTTGGCCGCTTTCCGCAATAGCTTCAAATGGTTTAGATTTTAAATTTACAGATGAAATATGATCCTCAATCATCTCAGTTCCAACAGCTTTAGCTTGGTCTCGCATTTCTTCCATTAACCAAGGACCTTGAATTACTTTTGCAAATCCAGGATAATTTTCTACATCAGTAGTAGTTGTTAATTGTCCTCCTGGCTCCATACCAGAAATCATTGTAGGTTTAAGCATTGCTCTTGCAGCATAAACTGCAGCGGTGTATCCGGCAGGCCCAGATCCAATTATCAACACTTTTGTGTGTTTAGATGGATTCTGATTCATATCAAAGCTATATAGTAATTAATGAGCAAATTAAAAGGGTTATTACTGACCGAAGGAATGCATGGCATGATAAGCCAAGTTGAAGGTTTAGCCAAAGCTTTAGACATTGAATTTATACACCAAAAAGTTGAACTAAATAGTTTTTGGAAATTAATTCCTCCAAATTTAACTCCTGTTTCAAAGTTAGTTTTTAAAAAAATTGATATTTCGGATTTTGATATAATTATTTCTTGTGGAAGAAAAAGCGTAATTCCTTCAATATATCTAAAGAAAAATTCAGAAAAAAAAATTTTTAATATTCATATTCAAGATCCAAAAGTTTCTCTAGGTAATTTTGATTTAGTGATTGCTCCAGAACACGACAATTTAAGAGGAAAAAATGTGATTACCTCAAAAGGTGCAATACATTACTTAACTCCAGATGAAATTAAAAATAATCATAATTATCTAGCAGACAAGTTAAACAAAAATCATGAATATCTATTATTAGTTTTAGGGGGACCAAATAAATACTATGATTATGAAGATCAAAATTTAATAAATATTTTTGGCATAATTAAAAAAATTTTGAACGACAATAATTTGCAAGCGATTGTAATTCCTTCTATGCGAACACCTAAAAAAACAATTAACTTAGCAAATGAATATTTAGGACCAGAAAATCTTATAATTAATAATTTAGATAAAAAAGCCTATCTTTCTGGATTATCCTTGGCAAAATATATTATTGTTACCTGCGACTCCATTTCAATGATATCAGAAGCAGCTTTAACTGGAAAACCTATTTATATTGCAGATATACCTGCTAAAAGAAAAGATGAAAGGTTTAAAAAATTTAGAGATTTATTTAGTGAATTAAATATAACGAAAAATTTAAATGAAAAACTTGAAATTTGGACTTATAAAAGTTTAAATGAAACTACTAGAATAGCTGAGGAAATTAAAAAATATATATCGTAATGTCATTTTTAAACTCAATAGAAGAAAAATCAAAAAAATTTGAAAGTCCATTTACACATTGGGAATTAAATGAACCTTTGACTAAAGAGCAAATTGCTGAAATTATAAATGCTGACATTGATAATCCAACAGAACATAATCTTAATTATGATGGAACAAGAGCTATTGATGGCGGAGAAGGTAAGTTTAGAGAAGGGATTTCTGAAGGTGGAAAAGCTTTAAAATTTAGATGTTTTATAACAAGAGAGAACTCAAATGATTTTCCAAATTTAACAAATTTTATAAAAGAACTTCAAAATAAAAAAACTTATGAAAAAATTTCAAGTCTAATTGGAAAGGATTTATCCAACTCTTATGTTAGGGTTGAAGTTATATGTGATAGGAAAGGCTTTTGGCTTAAACCACACTGCGATATTAAAGAAAAGCTTATTTCATGCTTACTATTTGTTAATAAGACAAATGAAAGTAAAGATCTGGGAACAGATTTTTATGATAATGAATTAAAAAAAATTAAAACTCTTCCTTATAAAGATAATTATGGATATTTTTTTTCGAGCGGTCCTAATACTTGGCATGGTATGGAAAAAAAAGAAATAGTTAAAGAAAGACGCTGCTTACAAGTAAACTATGTTACTTTTCCAACTGACTGGAAAGTAGAATAATTAAATATCTTGAAGAGAAGTTGCTGTAATTGCTTTTGTTTTTAAGGATTTTATTCCTTTTAAACAAGCCTGAGCAGTAGACATGTTTGTACAATAAGGCACTTTGTTTATTAGAGTTCCTCTTCTTAAAGCGATTGCATCATTAAGGCGATGCTCACTTTTCCCACCTCCTGTATTAATTACTAAAGCAATTTTTTTAGAATTTAATACATCAACAATATGTGGTGAGCCTCCACTAACTTTATTTATTTTTTTACATTTCATTCCGTGTTTTCGGATGAAATTTGCCGTTCCTTCTGTAGCAGAAAGGGTAAAATTTAATTTTAATAATTGTTTAGCTAAATCTATCCCTTCTTCTTTATGACTATTTTTTAAGGAAATAAATGCTAATCCTTTTGTAGGTAATGAATTTGCTGAAGCAATTTGACTTTTTGCATAAGCAAGGCCAAAATCCTTATCTATTCCCATAACTTCCCCTGTAGACTTCATTTCAGGTCCAAGCAAAACGTCTACATTTGGAAATTTATTAAATGGAAAAACAGCTTCTTTAACTGCATACATTTTTTTATTTTTATTTTTTAAATTAAATTTAGATAATTTTTCTCCAGTCATTACTCTTGAAGCTATCTTAGCTAATGGAATTCCTTTAGCTTTTGATACAAATGGTACAGTTCTGCTAGCTCTTGGATTAACTTCAATAATAAAAATTTGATCTTTTTTTATTGCAAACTGGACATTCATGAAACCTTTTACTTTTAATGCCAAGGCTAATTTTTTAGTTTGATTATTAATTTCTTCAATTAGTTCTTTTTTAATGGAAATGGGTGGAAGGCAGCATGCAGAGTCTCCAGAATGTATACCTGCTTCTTCTATGTGTTGCATAACACCTGCAACAAAAACTTCTTTGCCATCCGATATAGCATCCACATCAACTTCCATTGCGTTATTTATAAATTTATCAATTAAAATAGGATTGTTTTCTCCAGCTTTAAATGCCTCTTCGACAAAATCTTTTAGTTGGCTTTTTTCGTAAACTATTTCCATTGCTCTTCCTCCTAGCACATATGAAGGTCTAACCATCAAAGGCAATCCAATTTTTTGAGCAATTTTAATTGCTTCCTTGTATGTTTTTGCAATACCGCTTTCTGCTTGTTTTAATTTTAATTTAATCAAAAGTTTTCTAAATCTATCCCTATCTTCAGCTAGGTCGATGGAAGAATACTGTGTTCCTATTATTGGTAATGAATTTTCATTGAGAAATTTTGCTAATTTAATAGGAGTTTGACCTCCAAATTGTGCAATTATTCCTACCAAGTTGCCCTTTGATTTTTCTTTTAATATTATGTTATGAACATACTCTTCAATTAACGGCTCAAAGTACAATCTATCACTTGTATCATAATCAGTTGAGACAGTTTCAGGGTTACAATTTATCATTATTGTTTCAAAATTAGCTTCTTTCAAAGCATAGCTAGCTTGACAGCAACAGTAATCAAACTCAATTCCTTGACCTATCCTGTTTGGTCCACCTCCTAGAATTATAATTTTTTTTCTTGAAGAAGGATTAGCTTCACATTCAGTTTTTAATGAAAAATTTCTTTGATATGTGGGAGTACATATAAGGAGTAAATGATTTGAATTCAGCCGCACAAGTATCTACTTTTTTATAAACAGGAAACACATCAAGAGCTATTCTTCTTGACCTAATAATTTTTTCATTAGTTTTAGAAAGCTGAGCAATTTTTTTATCTGAAAAACCAATAGATTTTAACCTATTAAATTCATTGAATTCTTTTGGTATTCCCTTTTTTTTTATTTGATTTTCTGCTTCTATAATTTCTTTAATTTGTTCTAAAAACCATGGGTCAATTCCAGATAATTTTTGTATTTTTTTTAAATTTATTTTTTTTCTTATAGCTTCAGCAACTAAAAGTAACTTATTTGGGATATTTATTTTTAGTTTTTTTTCAATTTCTTTTTTATTTAAATCAAAAATTCTATCTAATCCAGAAAAGCCAATTTCTAAAGATGATAGTGCTTTTTGAAAAGATTCTTTAAAGTTTCTTCCAATTGCCATTGCTTCCCCGACGGATTTCATTGAGGTTCCTAAAATAGCTGGGGATTGGGAAAATTTTTCAAAAGTAAATCTTGGTATTTTAGTTACAACATAATCAATTGTTGGCTCAAATGAAGCGGGAGTTGTTTTTGTTATTTCATTTTTTAGTTCATCAAGAGTGTATCCAACTGCTAATTTTGCAGCAACTTTTGCGATTGGAAATCCTGTTGCTTTCGATGCTAAAGCTGATGATCTTGAAACTCTTGGATTCATTTCAATTATAACCATTCTGCCATTTTTAGGATTGATCGCAAATTGAACATTTGATCCTCCTGTTTCAACACCAATTTTTCTTAAACATGCAATAGAGGCATTTCTCATAACTTGATATTCTTTATCTGTAAGAGTTAAAGCTGGTGCAACAGTAATAGAGTCTCCTGTATGAATTCCCATTGGATCTACATTTTCTATTGAACAAACTATTATACAGTTATCTTTCTTGTCTCTTACAACTTCCATTTCAAATTCTTTCCATCCCTCTAGAGATTCCTCTATTAGAACTTGTCCAACGGGAGACTCGTGTAAACCATTTTTAACTATTTTAAGAAAATCTTTTTTATTCTTTGCAATACCACCTCCTAGTCCTCCCAATGTAAATGCAGGCCTGATTATTGCAGGTAGACCAATCTTTTTTAAAACTTTAACTGCATCTTTATAATGATTTATAACTTTTGATTTTGGTAGATCTAAACCAATATCAAGCATATTTTTTCTAAATTTTTTTCTATCCTCGGCATTTGAAATAGCTCTAGAATTTGCTCCAATTAGTTCTATTTTATATTTTTTTAAAATACCTTTTTTTTCAGCTTCCATTGCTAAATTTAAAGCAGTTTGTCCCCCCATAGTTGGAAGAATTGCATCAGGTTTTTCTTTTTGAATAATTTTTTCTAAAATTTTTATAGTAATTGGTTCGATATAAGTTTTATCTGCAACATTTGGATCAGTCATAATAGTTGCAGGGTTGGAATTAATTAAAATAACTTTATAACCTTCATCTTTGAGTGCTTTACAGGCTTGAGTTCCAGAATAATCAAATTCACATGCTTGCCCAATTATTATAGGTCCAGCTCCGACAACTAAAATTTTTTTAATATCTTTTCTTTTTGGCATTTTTTTTTATTAAGTTAATAAATTGATTAAATAAATAATGACTATCTTGAGGGCCAGGATTAGACTCTGGGTGATATTGAACAGAAAAAACAGGTTTATTTTTTAATTTTATTCCTTCTACAGAATTATCAAATAAAGATTTATGAGTCATCTCAACATTTTTTGGTAAGCTTTTTTTAACAACTTCAAACCCATGATTTTGGCTGGTTATCTCAACTCTATCATTTACTAAATTTTTAACAGGGTGATTTGCACCTCTATGTCCTATTTTCATTTTTTTTGTTTTTGCTTTTAATGCTAAAGCTAATAATTGATGTCCAAGACATATCCCAAATACTGGAATATTAGATTTAATTAAATTTTGAATAATTTTTATTGCATACTTTCCTGTTGCAGCTGGGTCTCCTGGACCATTGGATAAAAAAATACCATCGGGTTTTAGTTTTAGTATTTGTTCAGCACTTGTTTGACATGGAACCACAAGAACATCACATTTAAAATTAGAAAAATATCTTAAAATATTTTTTTTAATTCCATAATCTATAGCTACAATTTTAAAATTTTTATTTTTATTTTTTTCAAAACCTTTTTTTTTATTCCAAGTTTTAAAACCACTCCAGATATATTTTTTTTTAGTAGTTACATTTTTTGCAAGATCGAGACCATTGAGTCCAGGCCATTTCGTAGAAATATTAATTAATTTTTTTAAATTAAAATTACCCTTTTTATTGTTTGAGATGGTGCCTTTCGGCGCACCCTTGTCTCTAATAAAATTAGTTAAACTTCTAGTATCTAAGCCAGTTAATCCTACTATTTTATTTTTTTTTAACCATAAATCTAAATTTTTAAGAGACCTATAATTTGATGGATTGGTAATTTCTGAATTAAAAATAACGCCTTTTGTCCAAACCTTATCTGACTCATGGTCTTCTTTATTTGTTCCAACATTTCCAATATGTGGGAAAGTGAAATTTATAATTTGTCCTGAGTAAGAAGGGTCAGATATAATTTCCTGATAACCAGTTATAGATGTATTAAAGCAAACTTCACCAGTGGCTGTGCCTTCATAACCAATACCAATTCCTTTAAAAATCTCTCTATTTTCAAGAACTAAAACGCCTGGGGTAAATTTTGAATTTTTTATTGAGTTTGTTTTTTGTTTTTTGATCAATTACAACTCATGAGTTAAAGGTTAATACATTAAAAGCTAAATTTTCGCAACAGATGTAATGAAATATTTTTAAAAATACAATTTTTTCTTTTATATAATTTTGTATAAAGTGTAAAAAAATAATGTCTCTTAAAAGCAAAATAGAAAGCGATTATCAAAATTCTTTAAAATCTAAAGATAAAGGAAAAATATCAACTTACAGGTTAATTTTAGCATCTATTAAAGATCTTGATATTGCAAATAGATCTGGACCAAAAAAAAAGGAAACAGATGATAACGACGTTAAGCAAATTTTAAAAAAAATGATTAAACAAAGATCAGAATCAATTGAAATATATAAAAAAAATAATAGAGAAGATTTGCTAAAGGTAGAGGAAAATGAAGTCAGTATATTATCAAATTATTTACCGAAACAGCTAAGCGACGAAGAAATAAAAAATGTATGTTTGGAAATTGTTAAAAAAATAAATGCTCAAAGCGTAAAAGATATGGGTAAAGTTATGGGAGAGTTAAAAAAAAACTATTCTGATAACTTAGACTTTTCAAAAGCCGGGAAAATTTTAAAGGAAGTTTTAAATAAATGATGAAGTATCCTAAAGAATATTTAGATGAAATAAAAACGAGACTTAAAGTTTCAACAGTTGTTTCAAAATATGTAAATTTGAAAAAAAGAGGAAAAGAGTTTGTGGGACTTTCTCCCTTTAAAAATGAAAAAACTCCTTCATTTACTGTTAATGATGAAAAAGGATTCTATCACTGCTTTAGTACTTCTGAGCATGGAAATATTTTTGATTTTATAATGAAAACTCAAAATTTAAAATTTGGTGAAGCTGTAAAAACTTTAGCCAATCTTGCCGGAATAAGACCTTATACTTTTTCAAAACAAGATGAAGAAAGAGAAAACAATTGGCAAAAATATACTTTAATTTATTCAACTTATATTAATCATTACCATGAAGAACTTTTTAAAAATTCAGATTCAAAGTTAGCAAGAGATTATTTAAAAGATAGAAATTTAACAGCTGAAATAGTTAAAAAATTTAATATTGGTTATGTAAAAAAAAATCCAAATTTTTATGAAACATTAATAAAAAAGTTTGATCAAAAAATTTTGAAAGAATGTGGTCTTTTTTATTATGATGAAAAAAAAAATATTTATGTTGAGCGATTTAGAGATAGAATTATTTTTCCTATACATTCAATTACAGGACAACCAATTGCTATAGGAGGAAGAACAATTCAAAAAAATTCTTATTTAGCAAAGTATATTAATTCTCCAGAAACACAATTTTTTAAAAAAGGAAATAATTTATATAATCTTGATAAAGCTAGAAAGTTTTCAAATTTATCAAAAGAAATCTTTTTGGTTGAAGGATATATGGATGTTATTGGTTTAAATAGAAATGAAATTGAAAATTGTGTTGCAAATCTTGGAACAGCACTAACCGACAGACAAACATCTATCTTAAATCAATTTTTTGATGAAATAGTTATTTGTTTTGATAGTGACGAGAGCGGCTATAAAGCCGCTGTAAGAGCAGCAGAAAATTCAATTAAAGAACTTCAGCCAGAAAAACAAATTTCTTTTTTGTTTTTACCAGATGGAGAAGATCCAGATAGTTATGTTAGTAAAAATGGAAAAAATTCATTTTTAGATTTTTTTAAGCAAAATAAAATACCAATACATGATTTTTTATTTAATCATTTTAAAAAACAAACAACAAATTCACCATCTTCGCTCGCAACTTTTGAAAAAAAATTACGAAGTATAACGAATACTATTAAAGATGAATTTATAAAAAAATATATTTTGGATTTTTTCCTAGGAAAAATTTATGAATTAACACCAAATTTAAACAAAGGCAAGAAGTTTGCGATCAAACATGTTGCCTCTCTCACTTCTACAAAAAAAATAATTAATGAAACAAATTTTATAACTAAGGTAGAATTGCAGGAATATTCTTTATTATATTTAATAATTAATAATCTTATATTTTTTAAAGAAAATATTAATTTAATAGATAACATAAAATTATTTACAAAAGAAAATAATATAATTTTTGATGCTATTTTATCAAAATTAAAAATAGAAGAAAGACCTTCACTTAAAGATCTTGATATAGATACACAGTTAATTGATAAAATAATTAAATTTGCTTCAATAAAGCATATATTCAAAAATGATCAAAATAGAATAATAGAGCTAGTTGAGGAATTTATTCATGGTTTCAAAATTCATAGTTTGGAAGCTAGAATAGAAGAGTTAGAATCGAAATTTTCAAAAGATATGAGTGAAACGACATTTAATGAAATTAAAAATTTAAAAGAGCAAAAAAAAAAGGAAAATATCAATTAAATCATTAAAATTATTAATGGATTTTTTTTAAATTGGTATTATATAAGTCTTCCAAACTATTTTATTGTGGAAAGAATAATTACAAAATCATTTGCTAGATTAATGGGTCGAGGAATCCATAGGGGTTTTATTACTCATGAAGAATTAAATAAATCATTAGGAAAAAGAAATTTATCTAATGAAAATTTAGCTCAAGCATTCATTCATATTTTAGATGAAAAAGTAACACTTGTTGAAAAAAAATCAGATTTTAAAGTTCTTAAAAAAAGAGATGGTCAATCAAAAGAAGAAGGTAAATCAATTGAAAAAAGTGATGATCCGATCAGAATGTATTTACGCGAAATGGGAGGAGTAGAACTCCTATCTAGAGAGGGTGAGATTGCAATAGCAAAAAGAATTGAAGCTGGGAAAGATGTTATGCTCAATGCACTATCCCAGAGTCCTATTACAGCACAACAGTTTTTTGAATGGAATGAAAAACTTCAAAAGGATGAAATATTGGTTAGAGAAATAATTGATATTGATACAAATTACATGGAAGATGAAAGTACTGGGGGTTCATCAAAACAGAAAGAAAGTGGGGAAGAAAGCAAGAACAATATAGCAGTCGACGAAAATAAAAATGCTGATGAAGATGAATTTAATCCAACCTTGGCTGCAATGGAAGATGAAATTAAACCTAAAGTTTTGAAAACAATTAATGATCTTACAAAAGAATATATTAAATTAATAAAATACCAAAAAGATAGATTAGATTGTGTTTTAAGTTCAAATAATTTTTCATCATCGAAAGTAAAAAATTATGAAAAGATAGTAAAATCTATTTTAGAAAGTATAAAGTCACTTCAATTATCACCATCTGTATTAGAAGATTTAGTTCAAAAACATTATTCAGAAAATAAAAAAATAATTTCACTCGAAGGAAATTTGTTAAGGTTAGCTGTAAATCATAAAATATCTCGAGCAGAGTTTGTTAAATTTTATGTAGGAAATGAAATTAATCCAAATTTGAAATCTTTTTTAGATACTAATGCTACTTGGAAACAATTTTTTCAAAAAAATAAGGAAGAATTTAAAAATATTAGAGAAAGTTTGGTTTTAATAAGTAAGAAATTGGGAATTTCAGTAACTGAGTTTAAAAAATTATTAAACAGAATTCAAAAAGGTGAAAAAGAATCAAGAATAGCAAAAAAAGAAATGGTCGAAGCCAATTTAAGATTAGTAATTTCAATTGCAAAAAAATATACAAATAGAGGACTTCAATTTTTAGATCTAATTCAAGAAGGAAACATAGGACTTATGAAAGCTGTTGATAAGTTTGAGTACAGAAGAGGTTATAAATTTTCTACTTACGCAACTTGGTGGATTAGGCAGGCAATAACTAGATCAATCGCTGATCAAGCTAGAACAATTAGAATTCCAGTACATATGATTGAAACTATAAACAAAATTGTAAGGACGCAAAGATTAATATTAAGTGAATTTGGAAGAGAAGCGACACCAGAAGAATTAGCTAAAAAATTAAGAATGCCACTTGAAAAAGTTAGAAAAGTTTTAAAAATTTCAAAAGAACCTGTTTCTTTAGAAAAACCAGTTGGAGATGAAGAAGACAGTAGTTTAGGAGACTTTATAGAAGATACAAAAGCTCTTGCACCATTAGAGCAAGCAATTAAATCAAATCTAAGCGAAGCGACTACTAAAATTTTATCTACTCTAACTCCAAGAGAAGAGAGAGTCTTAAGGATGAGATTTGGAGTTGGTATGAATACTGATCATACCTTGGAAGAAGTTGGTTTACAATTTTCAGTTACAAGAGAAAGAATAAGACAAATAGAAGCAAAAGCATTAAGAAAATTAAAACATCCAAGCAGATCCAAGCAATTAAAAAGTTTTCTAGAAAGCTAATCTATAATATTCTTTAAATATTTAAGGATAGCTTGTAGATACTTTATAAACTAAAATTTATGATAAATAATAGTATTGAGAAAATATATTTATTTTTATTTTCTTTAATTCCCATTTCAATAATAATTGGATCATCTGTTTCTTTAATAAATATTTTAATTATTTTAATTGTTTTTTTAATATTTACAGTAAAAAGTATTGAAAAAGAAATCTTTAAAAATTCAGCTCTTATTTTTTTAATACTTCTTTATATATATTTAATATTTAACTCCTTTATTGCGATTGATTTTGAAACAAGTGCTACTAGGAATTTTGGATTTATTAGGTTTATTTTACTTTTTATAGTATTTAATTATTTTTTTAACTCATCTAATAAAGCAAACAATATTTTTAGCTTTTGGTTTTTAATAATCATAATAGTTGTATTTGACTCTTTTATAGAGTTTTACTTTGGAAAAAATGTTTTAGGTTATGGTGAACTTTATGGGGATAGAATTGTTAGTTTTTTTAAAGATGAACCAGTTGTTGGAGCATATATAAACGCCTTTATGTTTATACTTGTAGGTTATTTTTTTGATAAATTTATTGAAAAAGATTTAAGATTTAAATTTTTGCTAATTTTTATAATATTTATTTTATTTTTGGCAGTTTTAATAACTGGAGAAAGATCAAATGGAATTAAAGCTGTCCTAGGATTAATTCTTTTTTTTATTTTAAATAAAAGATTAAATTTTAAGTTTAAAATAATTACATTATTAAGTGTTATTACTATTTTTTTATTTGCAGTAGTAAATTCAAGTTTTTTAAAAAATAGATATTATACTTCGTTCATATATCATTTTAGTGATAGCGAAAAATTATCGAGTTTTTTAAAACAGCAATATTATTTCAAGTTATATAGATCTGGGATTACAATATTTAAAGATTATCCATTTTTTGGTGTTGGGAATAAAAATTATAGAGTTGCGAGTATCAAATATGAAAATATCGAAGTAAAAAGTACACACCCTCATCAAATTTATTTTGAATTTTTGTCTGAACATGGAGCGATAGGAACGATAATACTTTTATCAATTATATTCACAATGATGTTCAAAAACTTAAAAATTATTATTTTATCTAGAAATTCTATACAATTAGGATGTTTAATATATTTAATTATTAATTTTATACCGATTTTACCAAGTGGATCTTTTTTTACAGATTTTAATGCTACATTTTTTTGGTTAAATCTATCAATTATGTATGCTTGCAATTCTAAAACAAATATTTTTAAAAAAAATAATGATATATATTGAAAGCTATAGAAAATAATAAATATTAAATTATTTTCTGTTCTTGAATGAAAACAAAAAACAAAGTAAAAATTAAAAAATTATAAGGGCCTGTAGCTCAGTTGGTTAGAGCAGTACACTCATAATGTATTGGTCCCAGGTTCGAGTCCTGGCGGGCCCACCAAAATTTTTTAGTTATTAATAAATTTTTCTAGACTATTGAATAAAGCATTCATGTCACCATCATTGCTTTTTAATATTGATCCAAACTCTTCTTTTTGAGTTCTTGCTAAACTTAAA
>JBJLDM010000004.1:0-14906 GCA_045567135.1 Candidatus Pelagibacter sp. | reverse complement strand
ATCTTCTTAAATATTTGTCTGTTCTCCAGTCTTTAGCTAATTCGACAGCTGCTCTAGTTAAATTTCCAGCGTGCTTTTCTAATTTTGATTCTAGTCTTTCAAATAAAGTTAATGCATCTGCAGTTGAACCTGCAAATCCAGCAATCACATTTCTTTTCTCAATTTTTCTAACTTTATTTGCAGTTCTTTTGATTACAGTATTTCCCATGCTGACTTGCCCATCGCTAGCAACCACAACATCTTTATTTTTTCTTACTAATACTATTGTTGTCATAGTGATTAGATGGATATTAATTTTTATAGTTCAAGGGGTTTTTTAGTATTGTTGATATAAGGAAATAATGCATATATACCTACCTATAAATCATGAAGCGAAAAGCAAAAGTCTCAAGAAAAACTAAAGAAACATCAATTGATGTAGAAATAAATATTGATGGAAAAGGAAAATATAAAATTGATACGGGTATTGGTTTTTTAAATCATATGTTAGAGCAGCTATCTAAACATTCATCAATGGATATTTCTGTAAAAGCTAAGGGAGATACACATATAGATCTTCATCACACAACAGAGGATACTGGTATAGCTATAGGAGAATGTTTGAGAAAAGCATCAAAGAAATTTGTTGGAATAAAAAGATATGCTCATGCAATGATACCAATGGACGAAACTTTGAGTAGAGTTGCAATTGACATGTCTAATAGACCGTATTTAATTTGGAAAGTAAATTTAAAAGTGGAAAAACTTGGAGAGATGGATACAGAACTTTTTAAAGAATGGTTTCAAGCTTTTTCACAATCTGCTGGGATTACCCTTCATGTTGAAAATATATATGGAGATAATAGCCACCACATTATAGAATCATGTTATAAAGGTTTAGCTAGGTCTTTAAGGGGAGCCCTTGAAATTGACCCTAAAAACAAAAAAACTGTACCATCTACAAAAGGTTCTTTGTAAAAAAAAGAATTAATGAAACTAATAATTGTCGATTATAATTCAGGCAACATAAGCTCTGTAATAAATTCATTTAGAGAAGTTGCACAAAATAAAGTTAATATTGAAGTTACATCTGATTTAAAAAAAATTAAATCAAGTGATAAAGTTGTTTTGCCAGGACAGGGCTCATTTAAAAGCTGTGTTGATGCTTTAAATAGCATTAATGGTTTAGTAGATAGTTTGAATGAATTTACGATAAATAATAAAAAGCCTCTTTTGGGTATTTGTGTAGGCCTTCAAATGTTTGCAGATATTGGATATGAAGAAACAGAAACAAAAGGATTAGGTTGGATTTCTGGTAAGGTTGCTAAAATTGATAATCAAAATGGAAAATATAAACTTCCTCATATCGGTTGGAACCAAATAAACATTACTAAAGAAAGCAAACTTTTTAGAAATATTCAAAATAATTCTCATATGTATTTTGTACATAGTTATGAATTTATTCCAGTAGATAAAAATGTAATTTCTGCAACAACAGATTATTCAACAAAAGTTGTTTGTTCTGTAGAAAAAGAAAATTTATTTGGCACACAATTTCACCCTGAAAAGAGTGATAAAATTGGATTAAAAATAATTGATAATTTCATAAATTTATAAAATGAAAATATTCCCAGCAATAGATATTAAAGATAAAAAGTGTGTAAGATTAGTAAAAGGAGATTTTGATAATAAAACTGAGTACAAAATGTCTCCTCTCGAACAAGCAGGAAAATATAAAGATCATGGATTTAAAAATCTTCATATTGTTGACCTAGATGGAGCTTTAACTGGAGAGACAGTTAATTTAGAAGTAATTAAAGAAATAGTAAATCAATTTAATTTTAAAGTTGAGATAGGTGGGGGTGTTAGAAATTTTGAAAGTATTAAAAAATACGCCGATGTTGGTGTTGAAAAAGTAATTTTAGGAAGTGCTGCAATAAAAGATAAAAACTTTTTAAAAGAGGCTTGTCTTAAATTTTCAAATAAAATTGCATTAGGGTTAGATGCTAAAGATGGGTTTTTGTCAGTATCAGGATGGAAAGAAAATTCTAATAAATTAACTATAGATTTTTTAAAAGAGGTAAATGATTATGGTATGAGTAGATTGATTTATACTGATATAAATCGAGATGGTACTAAACAGAGACCAAATTTTGATGAGACTTCAAAAGTTGCTAATATTTCAAAATGCCCAGTGATAATATCTGGTGGAGTTTCATCAATAGATGATATTAGAAAAGCCAAAGATTTAAAAAATATCGAGGGTATAATTGTTGGTAAGGCGATATATGATGGTGATATCGATTTAAAAGATTTAGTAAAAGAAGATGCTTAAAAATAGAATAATACCTTGTCTAGATGTTAAAAATGGAAGAGTAGTCAAAGGTATAAATTTTGTGGATTTAAAAGATGCTGGTGATCCAGTTGAACAAGCAAAAATTTATAGTGACGGTGGAGCAGATGAAATTTGTTTTTTAGATATTACAGCTTCAAATGAAAATAGAGATACCATTTATGAGGTTGTTAAGAAAACTTCAAAAAAATGCTTCGTACCTTTAACAGTCGGCGGAGGTGTTAGAAGTGTTGAAGACATTAATAAATTATTAAATTGTGGTGCAGATAAAGTATCAATTAATACAGCTGCTGTTCAAAATGCTGCAGTAGTTTTAGATAGTTCAAAAAAATTTGGATCTCAATGTATTGTTGTTGCAATTGATGCAAAAAAAAATGGCAATAAGTGGGAAGTTTTTACTCATGGCGGAAGAAATAATAGTGAAATTGATGCATTGGTATATGCAAAAAAAATGGAAGATAGTGGGGCAGGTGAATTATTAGTTACTTCCATGGATCGAGATGGAACTCAAGTAGGTTATGACATTGATTTAATGTCAAAAATATCTTCCATAGTAAACATACCTGTAATTGCTTCTGGAGGTGTTGGTAATTTAGATCATTTGGTGGATGGTATTAAATTAGGAAAAGCCAGCGCTGTTTTGGCAGCATCAATATTTCATTACGGAAAACATTCTGTCAAAGAAGCCAAGGAATATTTGGACTCGAAAGGAATACCTGTTAGAATTTAATATGTTAAATACATTAGAAAACTTATTTAATCTGGCAAGAGAAAGAAAGAAAACTCCAGTAGAGGGTTCATACACAAATAAATTACTGAATGATAAATCGTTTAGCAAAGCAAAAGTTTTAGAGGAAATTAATGAGTTGATAGAAGCAGTTGAAAAAAATACGAATAAAATCCATGAAGCTGCTGATGTATTCTACCATTTGATAATGTATCTTGAAGCAAATGATGTTAAAGTTGAGGAAGTAATGTCAGAGCTAAATAAAAGAAAAAAATAAAATTTATGGGTAAGATAAAAATTATTTTTTTTATCATTCTAGCATTTATTATTTACAAAGGAGTAGTGGCATTCAAAAATTTTGAGATAGGAGTTAGTGATAGGGTTGCTGAAATTGAAGAACTAGCAGATTTTGAAAAAGAAGGAGAAGTTATAGGTCTTATGATGTATTTAGGTGATCCATTAGAATTGAAGGAACATCTTTTTACTGAATCAAGATCAAAATGTTTGGAACTTAAAGAAGTTGCAGAAGAAAATTCTAATGCATATTATGAGTGTGCAAAAGTTAATGCAGTTATTAAGGGTAAAAAAATTGTAAGTATAATTGAGGAGTTAGAGGTTTTAGAATGAAGTATGATAATAATAACATATTTGCAAAAATTTTGAGAGGTGAAATACCTTGTGAAAAAATTTATGAGGATGATTTCGTTTTATCATTTTATGATATTAATCCACAAAAAAAAATTCATGCTTTAGTAATACCAAGAGGAAAATATATTGATTTAGATGATTTTTCTTCCAAAGCAACTCCTGAGGAGATGACTGGATTATTAAAGGGAATTAATACTGTTGCTAAAAAACTTGGAATATCAGTAGATACCGGCAAAGGTTATAGAGCTTTAACAAATATAAGTGAGGGATGGCGGACAAGAGGTTCCTCATTTGCATTTCCATCTTTTTGGTGGTGAAAAAGTTGGAAAAATGGTCGGATGATGGATAAAATTGATAGGTATTATCTTGAAATTCAATCAATAAAAAATCTTAAAGGTAAAGATAAGCCATCAGATAAAACTATTTTAGAATTAGTAGATAATAAAAACTATGAGTTAAATGAGTTTTTTTATAAACAAATTGGAAAAAAACATCAATGGAGAGATAGATTAGTTTGGAATGAAAGAGATTGGATTAAATATGTATCTAATGAAAATCTTAAAACTTATATTTTAAAAGAAGACGAAGAGCTAGTTGGATATTTTGAATTAATATTTAATAAAAATGAATGTGAGATAGCTTATTTTGGAATTTTAGAAGAATATATTGGAAAAAGTTTAGGTGGTTATTTGTTGTCAGAAGCAATTAAAATTGCTTTTGAAAAAAAAATGGAAAGAATTTGGGTCCATACATGTTCATTAGATCATAAAAATGCGATTTTAAATTACCAAGCTCGAGGAATGAAGATCTTTAAAACTGAAGAGTTAAAAAGAAAAGTTGTTTAATTTTGTTTTGGTAATTTGAATTGATTTTTTTTTATTTCTTTGTTTGCTTCCACGTCAAATAGATAAGTAATAACAAGATTTTGATAGATATCTATGTTTTGCCAGCCAATTATACCAAATGTTTTTTTATCAAAATATATATTTATTTCATTATTCCCTTCTACAAACTTAAATCTATAATATTTTTCATCAATTAAATCACCTGTAGATAAGTTCATTTTTTTCAATAAAAAATCTTTATCTAAAATTAAATTAAGAGCAGTTTTTTCTATTGGATAAATATAATATTGATTGCTTGTTTGATTTTTTATTACTAAATTTTTTCCATTTGAAACTAATAACTTTTTATTAAAATTATTATATTCACAGTAAATTTTTTTAGGATATTGAATTATACAATTACCTGTTTCAATTTTTTCATTTATATTTTGTTTGAATTTGAATGATAAGTTTTGGATGTTTTCAAATTTTGAAATTATACTGCTTTTTATAGAAGCATTAACGCAAGAAATAAAAAAAAAATTAAATAAAATAATAATATTAATTATTTTTTTCATCTTTTAAGAACATCTCTTTTGCCCACATGATTTGCTTTACTAACAATTCCTTCTTCTTCCATCATATCCATAATTCTTGCAGCTCTATTGTATCCAATTTGTAATTTTCTTTGTAAAAATGAAGTAGAGGCTTTACCCTCAGTTTTTATTATGTCCACTGCCGCTGAGTATAAATTATCTTTGTCCCCATCACTAAAAGAAGTGTTATCACTATCTTTTTCATCTGCAAAATTTAAAATTTCATCCACATAATCCGGTTCAGCTTGTTTTCTTAAAAAATTATTAACTTTTTCTATTTCAGTTTCAGAAACAAAAGGTGCATGTATCCTTATAATTTTATTTGCGGCTGACATAAATAACATGTCTCCTTTGCCTAGTAATTGTTCAGCTCCTTGTTCGCCTAAGATTGTTCTGCTATCAATTTTAGACGAAACTTGAAAAGAAATTCTTGTTGGAAAATTCGCTTTTATTGTACCTGTAATTACATCCACACTTGGTCTTTGAGTAGCCATTATAATATGTATACCTGCTGCTCTAGCCATTTGAGATAATTTTTGGATATAATTTTCGATTTCTTTGCCTGCCACCAGCATAAGGTCTGACATTTCATCTACAATAACAACAATGTAAGGCATAGGAAGAGTATGTTTGGCATTGTAACCATCTATATTTCTCACCCCTTCTTTTGTCATTAATTTATATCTGCTTTCCATTTCTTTTACTACCCAACCCAATACTGAGGCAGCTTTTTTTGCTTCAGTGATAACTGGACAAAGTAAATGTGGAATGCCTTCGTATGTAGACAGTTCTAACATTTTTGGATCAATTAAAATAAATTTACATTTATCTGGCGAATGTTTGTAAAGTAGAGATAAAATTATTGTATTAATACAAACGGATTTACCAGAACCAGTTGTGCCAGCTATTAGAAGATGTGGCATCGAAGTTAGGTCTCCAGCAATAGGTATTCCGGAAATACTTTTACCTAAAGCAATTGGTAATTTAATTTCTTTTTTAGAAAACTCACTACTAGATATAATTTCACTTAGATAAACATTTTCTCTTGAGTTATTAGGTAATTCAATACCTATTGTGCTTCTGCCAGGAATAGTGGAAATTCTTGCAGATTCAGAACTAGTATTTCTAGCAATATCTTCAGATAAGTTTATTATTTTCGAAACTTTAATACCTGCCGCAGGTTCAAATTCATTTAAAGTTACTACTGGACCATGACTTACTTTTTTAATTTTACCTTCTACACCAAAATCCAAAAGAATTTTTTCCAGGGATTTTTCATCATAATTTAAATCAGATGTAGATTTTTTTCTTTCTTTTTTATTTGGATAGTTAAGAAAATCAATTGATGGAATTTTAAATTTTATTTTTTGATTAGTTTTAGATTGTAAATTTTTTTCAAATGAAAAATCTTCTTGTATACGAGCTGTATTATTTGAAAAGTCTTTTTTTTCTGCATTAAAATTTTCATAATTATTTTTTATAATATTTTTGTTTTTAAAATTAAATATTTTTTTTAAAAATTTTAAACTGAAATTAATACTTATTAAAAAAAGAACTAATACAATTATTATCAGCAAATAATATGAAATTTTTTCATCAAATATTATTAATGATTTAAAAAAACTATTAAAAATAAACTTTCCAACAAAACCCCCATTTCCATTAGCAGATAACCAGAAAGAATTATTGTAAAAAAAAGTTAAAAATAAAGTTCCAAATATAGAATATATTACCGTAAAAAAAAGATTTTCTAAAACAATGAGTGTTTTTTTTGTAACAATAATATTAATTCCAGTAAAAAATATCGTTAATGAAATTAAAAAAGAAATTAGTCCAATAGACTGTAAAAAAAAATCAGAAATTACACTCCCCTTGAAACCCAAAATATTATTAATTTCATTATTATTAGAAAATACAAAGTTTGGATCTTGAGGTGAGTAAGTTAGCAAAGCTGCAAATAGCAATATACCTAGTAGGGAAAGCATCAATCCAAATAGCTCTATAAGTCTTTCGATGATAAAATTTCCTATATTTGATATGAATTTTTTTATTTCCATAAATATTTAAAGAATCTAATTTATCACTTTGTATCATTTAATAATTATTGTTAAAATTAAATTTTGTTTATGAATATATGTGTAATAGGAAATAATCTTACTAGTCTTGTTTTATCGAAAGCTTTAGTAAATAAACAAATCAATGTAACTATTTTTTATAATTACGAAAAAAAAATATTTAAATCTAATCGCTCTATAGGAATTACAAGAAAAAATATTGATTTTTTAAAAAATAATATTTTAAAAATAGATAAAAAATATTTTAATTCAATAAAACAAATTGAAATTTATACAGAGAAAAATAAAAAAAAGAAAATTTTAAATTTTAATGAAAAAGATAAATATCTATTTCATTTAATAAAAGCTGATACATTATATAAATTATTAAAAAAAGATTTATCGAATAAAAAAAATTTTAAAATTAAAAAAATAAAAAACAATCGTTTTTATGAAAATGTATATAAAGACGAAAATTTTGATTTAATAATAAATTGTGAAAAAGAAAACTCAATAACTAAAAGTTTATTTAGTAAAAAAATTAGTAAAGATTATTATAGCGATGCATATTCATGTATAATTTATCATCAAAAAATTTTTAATAATACGGCTATTCAAATTTTTACTAAGTATGGTCCTTTAGCTTTTTTGCCATTATCTAAAAATGAAACTTCAATAGTTTTTTCGATTTATAAAAAAAAAGATAATATAGATAATAAAAAAATTATAGAATTAATTAAATATTATAATAATTTATATTTTATAAAAAAATTTTCAAAATTTGAAAAAGTACAGCTTAGATTTTCTTCAGCTAGAAATTATTATAGTGGAAAAATATTATTATTCGGTGATAGTTTGCACCAAATGCATCCTTTAGCAGGACAAGGTTTTAATATGATTTTAAGAGATTTAGAAGTTTTATTGAATGAGATACAAAATAAAATTGAATTAGGTCTTTCAATAGATACATCAGTTCTTGATGGATTTCAAAAAAAAACAAAACATTATAATTTAATTTATTCTAGTGGAATAAATTTTATTCAGGACTTTTTTAAATATGATAATAAATTTCAAAATAAATATTCTGATAAAATAATAAATTTATTTGGTAAAAATAAATTTATAAATAATTTTTTTGTTAAAGTTGCTAATAGAGGTTTAAAAATAAACTAGTTACTGTAAAGTTGTATTTTGAAATTCATCTGTGATGTAAGTTTTTAAAATTTCTTCAAGTTTATTTTTTCGTGATTTAATATTAGTAGATTCTAACAGTATTTGTTTTTCTTCTAAAGAAAATGGTGAAGCCATGGACAGAGTATTAATTGTTTGGTTAAGATTTTGGTTTTTTAATTCAGACCAATTAATAATAAAACCTTTTTTTTCAAAAATACTTTTTAAATTTTTAAATATTAATTCAAGATCTGAAAAATTAATATTTTCCTTTTTTTCTATAATATCATTAGAAAATTTTTCATAACTAATTTTGCAAATTCTATAAAGCTTTTCAGTTAAAACTTCCTCTATTATCTTAAATCTAGTTATTCCACTTATTACAATTAAATATCTTCCATCATTTGTTTCATTGAAGCTTGTTATTTTTCCGATACAGCCAACATCATATAGGTCTGGTTTTTTTAGCTCACCAGTTTTTTTGGGCTGTACCATTCCAATTAATTTATTTGATTTAATGCTGTCATCAATCATTTGAATATATCTTGGTTCAAAAATATTTAGAGGAACAGCTGTTTCAGGAAAAATTATAAAATTAGATAACGGGAATATAGGTATTTCCTTTGGTAAATCTTCAAATTTAGTCATAAATTAATAAAATAAATTAGCAAATAATCTTTTATATTTCTAATAAAATTCTAAGATAAATCATATATAATATTATTCTTGCTTGCTCAAAAAAAAACATTTAACTATAATCTTTTTTTAATAAGCGGGCATAGCTCAGTGGTAGAGCGTCTCGTTGCCAACGAGAAGGTCGAGGGTTCGACCCCCTTTGCCCGCTCCATTCTGATATATTTTTTATGAGAATAGTTTATAGACCAGAAATCGATGGCCTCAGGGCAATAGCTGTTGTTGCGGTAATTCTTTATCACGCAAAAATAATTATTTTTGGATATCAGCCATTTAAGGGTGGTTTTATTGGTGTTGATATATTTTTTGTCATCTCTGGTTATTTAATAACATCTATTATTTTAAAAGAATTAGTCTCAACAGGTTCCTTCTCTTTTGTGCATTTTTATAAACGAAGAATAAGACGAATTCTTCCAGCATTATTATTTGTAATGCTAGTCTCATTGCCTTTTGCTTGGATTTATTTGTTACCGGAAAGTTTTGTTGAATTTTCAAAATCTATTTTATCTTCTCTTGGATTTGGTTCTAATTTTTATTTTCATTATGTAGGACAAGAATATGGAGCAGAGTCCAGTTTATTAAAACCTTTTCTTCATACATGGTCACTGTCTATTGAGGAACAATATTACATTTTGTTTCCATTTACTTTTTTTTTATTTTTTAAATATTTCAGAAAACAGATTGTTATTATATTAATTTTAGTTTTTTTTATTAGTCTATTAATGGCAGATTGGGGAAGTAGAAATTATCCATCATTAAGTTTTTATGTATTACCAACACGAGGTTGGGAATTAATATTGGGTTCAATAATTGCATATTTTGAAATTCAATTAGGCCATAGAAATAAAAATGAAATACTTAGTTTAATTTTGCCAAGTGTAGGATTATTTTTGATATTACACTCTATTATATTTTTTAATGATAAAATTTTACACCCTTCTTTTTATACATTATCACCTGTAATTGGTGTTTGCTTAATCATTTGGTTCTCAGATAAAGATGAAGCTTTTACAAAAATTTTATCATCAAAGCTATTTGTCAGAATTGGTCTTATATCATACTCGCTCTATCTTTGGCATTATCCTATTTTTGCTTTTGCTAGAATTACTGAATTTGCTTCGGGAAATATATTTAAAAAAATTATATTAGGATTTATAACAATTATAATATCAATAATTTCTTATTATTTTATCGAAAAACCAGCGCGATATAAAAAATATAAATTTAAATTAATATTTTTTTGGATACTTATAACTTCAATTGTATTAATTGCTCTGTGCTCCTTGATAGTTATTAATAATGGTTATAATTCTAGATTATCTTTAGTTTTGCAAAAATCTTTGACTCAGCAACCTTGGGCTTTATTGAGGGATAATAAGAATAATTTATGTCATGATAATGAAAAAAGTTGCATATTCAATTCATCTTCAAAGAAAAAAGTTTTCATCATTGGTGATAGTCATATGTCATCATTATCGTTTGATTTAAAAGAGAAAATTACAGAAAAAGATTATCAATTTATTACATTTACGCTTGCTGATTGTATATATTATCCTGGTTTTGATTTGATTGAACTTAATATTCGAAAAATAGATGAAACATGTAATTCTCATTATTTTTCTAAATTAGAAAAAAAATTAAAAGAACAAAAAGACTCAATAATTATATTTGGAGGAAGATTTCCTTTACATTTAAGAAATTATTATTTTGATAATAAAGAAGGAGGCATAGAAGGGGTTAGTTGGGGAAAAAGATATGTGTCAAATGGTAAATTTGAAAATATTCAATTTTCATTTAGTTCTTCAATACAAGAATTATCAAAAAATAATAAAATTATTTTATTATACCCAATTCCAGAGGTAGGGGTACACGTTCCTAGAAAAATTTTTATTAGTAGATATATTGAAGAATATTTTTCAACTTCATTTCAAATTTATAAAGATCGTACCGAGTCAAGCTTTGAAATGTTAGACAAAATATATGGAAAAAATATTTATCGAGTTTATCCACATAAATTATTTTGTGATACACTTTTAAAAGATAGATGTATAGTTAATGATAATAAAAATATATTTTATGCTGACCAACACCATCCTTCAATTAAAGGTTCGGAAATTATAAATGAATTAATAATTAAAGAGATTGAAAATATAGAAAAAACGGTTTATTAATAATTTTTATTATGAGCGACTTAGCAAAAAAAAAATGTATTCCGTGTGAGGGAAAAATACCGAGCTTTGATATTACAGAAATTCATAAATATCTTAAAATGGTAGATGGGTGGAAAGTGGAATCTGATGATTCAAAAATTTATTTTTTAATAAAGGAATTTAAGTTTAAAAATTTTTTAGAAAGTCAAAATTTTGTGAATAAAGTGGGAGATATTGCTGAAAAAGAAGGCCACCATCCTGATATTTGGTTTGGTTGGGGATATGCAAAAATAAAAATTTTTACTCATGCAATAAAAGGCTTGCATGAGAGTGATTTTGTTCTTGCAGCTAAAGTAGATGAAATTATTTAATGTCTAAAATGACGAGTTTTAGAAAATACTAAAATAGTTCCAGTTTGATTTGCAAACTTAATTATTTCTTTATCTCTTATGGATCCAGATGGTTGAATAACAGCGCTTACTCCAGCTTGAACTAGAGTTTCAATTCCATCAACAAAAGGAAAAAAAGCATCAGAAGCTGCTATTATTTTATCATTACTATTATTTTGAAATTTTCTCATTTTATTTATCGCAATTTTACAACTATCTAGTCTGCTCGGTTGACCAGACCCAATACCAACTGTTGTATTATCTTTTGCTAATACTATTGCATTAGATTTTACAAATCTACAAATATTAAAAGCAAAAATTAAATTTTTTAAAGTTTTAGAATTTGGTTTTTTTTTGGATACAATTTTAAAGTCTTTTACAGAAAATTTTTTTGTATCAGAAGATTGTAATAACATAGAATTAAAATTAGAAGTTATATTTTCAATAGTTTTAACTTCTAAGTTAGAAGCATCTATAATTCTTAAATTTTTCTTTTTTTTTAAAATATTTAAAGCATTTGATTCAAATCCATTACCAATTACTACTTCTAAAAATATTTTATTTAATTCTAGTGCTGTTTTTTTATCTACTTTAAAATTACAAGAAACAATTCCACCAAATGCACTTATAGGGTCACATTTTAAAGCGAGCCTATAACTTTCAACTTTATTTTTATCGATAGATACACCACATGGGTTTGCATGTTTAACAATTACTGTTCCTGTATTTGCAGGTAAAGATTTTGATATTAATAATGCTGAAAATATATCATTAAAATTATTATAACTGAGTTGTTTACCATTTAACTTACGTATTTTTAATTGTTTTGATGATGAGTAAATTGCGCCTTCTTGGTGTGGATTTTCACCATATCTTAATTTTTCTACTAAATTTCCAAATATTAATTTTTTATTAGGGAATTGATTTTTAGAAATTTTATTAAAGTAGTTTGTTATTAAAGCATCATAGTAACTCGTTTCAGAGAAAGCTTCTCTTGACATTTTTTCTCTAAATTGTGAACTTGTAGATCCATTATATTTTTTTAATTCTTTAATTAATTCATTATATTGATTAAAATTTGTAATTACTGTTACGTCGTTATAATTTTTTGCTGCTGCTCTGACCATAGTTGGTCCACCAATATCTATATTTTCAATTATTTTTTTATGATTTTTTGTTTGTTTTAATGTTTCTTCAAATGGATAAAAATTAACAATTATCAAATCTATCTCATGAAAATTATTTTTTAATAAATCTTTTTTGTGTGATTTATTTTTTCTTTTACTTAGAATTCCAGCGTGTATTTTTGGATGTAAAGTTTTGACTCTTCCATCCAAAATTTCTGGTGATCCTGTATAATTAGAAACTTCTAAACATTTAAATCCTAGTTTTTTTATTTCTTTATGAGTGCCACCAGAGCTTATTGTTTCTATTTTATATTTTTTTAAGGTTTTTAAAATTTTAATAAGTTCAGTTTTGTTGAAGACAGAGATTAAGGCTCTTTTTATTTTCTTCATTGAATTTTTTCTAACTCCCAATTTATTTTTTGTTTTTCATTTTCTACGATTCCTGAAATAACTATGTTTTGATTTTCTACAAAATTATTTCTTAAACCAAAAAATAATCCTGTTTCAACATCAATTCTATATTCTTTACATAAAAATTTCCAACCTTCATTATTTAAATCAATATAAATTGTTTTACCATCTTGTGTTTTCATTACTTTAGAAGTTGGATCTAGATGAAAGCGGATCTCAAAAGTTGTGGGTTTAAATTTTTTCTTTTTAAAAATTGTATCTATGCCAATAAATTTTTTATTATCATGTAAAAAATCAATTTTTCTATTATGAATTATACCAAATCTTTTAATATATCCATTATGAGATGCGCTAACTGACCAATGATTTTTTTGTGAAATAATTTTTTTATCAAAAATTTCTAATTTATTATTAATTATTGTTGGGCCATCAGGCTGTTTTATAAATTGTACTGAAGAAGTATTTGCAATAATTAAAGTACTATGAGAAGCACTTGTTTTAGAAATATTATTAAGTTGGTGTTTATAGTTTTGAAAATACCCTGAATTACAGATTAATTTTTTATTATTACTTATTATTTCGAAAGATAATGCACCTGATTGATAATTATCAGAAAATTTTTTATCTGGTGCTGATCCAAAATCCAAAGCTAAAGCAAATTTTTTGTTTTTTAAAAAAACATATCCCCCAATTTCGTTATTCCCATTTTTAAAATTATATCCTAATCGTTTAAGATAATTTTCGAATTCTGAGTTTTTTGATATTTGATTTCCATTAAAAAGAAAAGTTTCATCAATATTTTTATGAATTAAAAAATTAGCTTGGCCTAAATGAAATATAATTTCATCTAAATATTCTGGTATTTCATTTTGTGATTCTTTAAGCCACTCCCTTATTAGAATAAAATATTTTAAATAAAAATTAAGTTGTCTAATATTTCTTGATTTTGGGAAACCTTCTTTATCAAAAGAGAATTTTATTATTTTTTTTAAAAGATTTAATCCATAATTTAAAAATTTTTCTTTTTCATGGTAAGCTAAGCCACCCAAAATGATAGCGGCGCATCCAATCATTTTATCGTCAACCCATTTAGATCTATCGATTTCGTTAATTAAATGATTAATTTGTTTTTGTATTAAACTATCAAATTTTTCTTTGTAACTTTCACTACTATTTTCGTAAGTTAACTTTGAATTAGATATCCAGGCTAAAACTCTTTTTGATAAAATATCTATATTCCAATTTAAATGATTGTATTTAAAATTATTATCTATCCAATTTAAAATTACAGACTGAATTTTTTCTTTTGAAGAGTTAAGATCTAGAGTAAATAACCAAAAGAAACTGTGTAAATTATTATAATCTTTTTTTTTTAAATTTTTATTTAACCATATTTTATTCAAATAAAAATCTTCAATATTATTTTTATTTTTATCATATTTTATAAGGCACTCTAGTAAGTTTGGACTAGGTTTGTATTCTAAGTTTTTTTCATTAATTTTTGAAATTTTATTATTGTAAATTTTTGAATTTAAATAAAATTTTCTTGCTTGATTTGATATTAAAAAAAAAAATTGATTAATATAACTTAATGAATTTTTTAAAATCATACTAATTAGTTTTTAAAGTTTCTATATTCTTTTTTATATCACCTTCATTATCTTTAAAAATTGTTGTTCCAGATACTAATATATTAGCACCTGCTTCTTTAACTAATTTTGAGTTACTAAAATTTATTCCACCATCTACCTCTATGTCAAAATTCATATTTTTTTGTTTTTTAAT
>JBJLDM010000003.1:0-14949 GCA_045567135.1 Candidatus Pelagibacter sp. | reverse complement strand
TATGACCAACTTCCTTTGCATAGAAAAATTATTGATAAAAAAAATCCTAAGGTAGGTTTGTTTGATCTTGGAAACCATGTGCTTATTATTGGTTTAATATTAATAGTAATATTTATATCACTTAATGTTGATTAAAAGTGACTGTAAATATAATTAATAAAAAAACTGTTTCTTTTAATATTTTATCATATCTAAAATCTTTATTATTACTTATGAAACCAAGGGTTATGTCTTTGGTCATTTTTACTTGTGCAGTTGGACTATTAACATCTCCAAATACAATTCCTTTATTTGATTCATTAATTAGCATTTTTTTTGTGACTATAGGAGCGGGAGCAGCTGGTACTTTGAATATGTGGTATGAGGCTGATTTAGATAAGTTAATGACAAGAACATGTCTTAGACCAATACCAACAGGAAAAATTAGCAAAGACCAAGCTTTAATATTTGGAATTATTTTGTCAATAATTTCAATTACCGGATTATATTATTTTTCAAATTTTTTATCCGCTTTATTACTATTTATAACAATTGCATTTTATGTATTTGTTTACACAATTTGGTTAAAAAGAAAAACTCCACAAAACATTGTAATAGGAGGAGCATCAGGTGCTTTGCCTCCAGTAATAGGTTGGACCATAGCAACAAACTCTTTAACTTTTGAACCAATCACTTTCTTTTTAATTATATTTTATTGGACACCATCCCATTTCTGGGCTTTGAGCCTTTATAAAGCTAAAGATTATGAGAAAGCAAAAATTCCAATGTTGCCAATTACTAATGGAATTGAGGAAACCAAGAAAAGAATATTTGTTTATTCTCTTTTTATGCTGCCAATAGTTATAATTCCTTATTATATAGGTTTTGTAGGTGAAATATTTTTAATTACCCTCTTTATTAATGACGCTTTATTACAATTATATTTGTTATGATTTATTCAAATATAAAAAGAATAAATTTGAATTAAAAAAGGCCCAAAAGGTATTTTCTTACTCAATTTTTTACTTATTTTTGCTATTTGTACTATTTTTGATAGACCAGATTATAAGATAAATAATTCTATTTATTTTGTAAGAAAATGGTAAAAAAAATTCATGAGATATGTAAGTACCAGAGACAATTCTAAAGAGTATAGTTTTGAGGATGTTTTTGTAAAAGGTTTGGCTAATGACGGAGGACTTTATGTACCAAAATCATTAAAAAAATATAGTTCAGCAGAATTATTAGAACTTAAAAATTTAAATTATAATGAACTATCTACTGAAATAATAAATCTATTTTCATCAGATTTTATCTCTAAAGAAGAACTTTCATCCTTAATTAAAAAATCATACTCAACATTTAGAGAAAAAGAAGTTATTAGACTTTCAAATGTTGGAGAAATAAAATTATTAGAATTATTTCATGGTCCAACACTAGCATTTAAAGATGTTGCAATGCAATTTATTGGTAATCTGTATGAATATTATTTAAATAAAAATGACAAAAAAATAAATATAGTTGTTGCAACTTCTGGAGATACTGGTGCAGCAGCTATTGATGCAATTAAAGGAAAATCTAATTTAAATATATTTGTCTTACATCCAAACAACAAAATTTCTTCTGTTCAAAGAAAAATAATGACTACTGTGGAAGAAAAAAATGTTTTTAATATCGCCATAGATGGAAATTTTGATGATTGTCAAAATATTGTAAAACAAATGTTCTCTGATCTTGATTTTTCTAAATCTATAAATATGTCAGGTGTGAATTCAATAAATTGGGCAAGAATTATTGCTCAAGCAGTGTATTATTTTTACTCATATTTTAAATTAGGCAAAGAAAATATTTCTTTTTCGGTTCCAACAGGAAATTTTGGTGATGTCTTTGCAGGCTACCTTGCAAAGAAAATGGGATTACCAATTGATAAACTAATTGTTGCAACAAACGAAAATGATATTTTGCATAGAGCTATTTCAAAAGGAGATTATATTTCAAAAGAAGTTAAAGAAACGTCCTCACCTAGTATGGATATTCAATTAGCCAGTAACTTTGAAAGATTAATTTATTATGTAAATAATTCTAACTCTAAAATAACTGCAGACATAATGAAAAAAATTAAGCAAAATTCTTATCAAATTGAAAAAAAAAATTTGGATATAATTCAAAAGGATTTTTTATCTGAAAGTTGCAATGAACAAGAAACTTTAGAGATTATTAAAAAAAATTATGAAGAAAATAATATAATATTAGATCCTCATACAGCGGTTGGAGTAGGGGCTGCAAAAAAACTATCTTTTAATGATTGTGTTGTTTTATCAACTGCACATCCATGTAAATTTCCAGATGCTACAAAAAATGCAATAAATAAACATGAAAAATTGCCAGAAGAACTTCAGCATGTACTTGATAAAGACGAAAATTTTCAAGTATTAAAAAATAATACAGAAGAGGTAAAAAAATTCGTTAAAAGTAATGAATAATATTAGTATACAAAAATTTATAAAAAAATCACCAAAAGCTGAATTGCATTTACATATAGAAGGAACTCTTGAGCCTGAACAAATGTTTTCATTAGCTAAAAGAAATAATATTCAAATTCCATTTAAAAATATTAATGAAGCAAAAAAAGCATATAATTTTAGTAACTTAGAATCTTTTCTGAAAATATATTATGAAGGAGCAAAAGTGTTATTAAAAGAAAAAGATTTCTTCGAACTTACATGGGCTTATGCATTAAAATGTAAAGAGGATAATATTGTTCATACAGAAATTTTTTTTGATCCTCAAACTCATACAAATAGAGGAATTAGTTTTGATATTATTATAAATGGAATTTACAAAGCTCTTAAAAAAGCAGAAAAAGAATTTGGCTTAAGTTTTAAAATTATTATGTGTTTTTTAAGACATTTAAGTGAGGATGAGTGTTTTAAAATTTTAGATCAAGCTATTATTCATAAAGATAAGATATTTGGAGTTGGATTAGACTCTTCAGAAATGGGTAATCCTCCAAAAAAGTTTGAAAAATTATTTAAAAAAGCAGCTGAAAACAACTTTATAACCGTTGCTCATGCAGGCGAGGAAGGACCGCCAGAATATATGTGGGAAGCGTTAAATCTTCTTAATGTAAAAAGAATTGATCATGGTGTTCAATGTCTTAAAGATAAAAAATTGGTAGAAAAACTGTTGAAAAATCAAGTTCCCCTAACAGTCTGCCCTCTCTCAAATATAAAATTAAAAGTTTTTGATAAATTAAACGATCATAATTTAAAGAAAATGTTGGATAAAAAATTAATGGTGACGATTAACTCAGATGATCCAGCTTATTTTGGAGGTTATCTAAATCAAAATTTAATTGAAACTCAAGTGGCATTAAATCTTTCTTTTGAAGATATAAAAACTTTATTAATTAACTCTTTTAAATCTTCATTTTTAAGTGAAGAAAAAAAAAAAGAATTTATCTTAAAGATTTAAATTAGATAAAAGTCGTTCCGTTGCAACTTGCTCCGATTATAAATTTGCAGCTTCTCTAGCAAGTAAATCAACTTCGTTATTTAATTTATCTGTTGAATGTGCTTTTACCCAATTCCAACTTATTTCAAATTCATTAGCTAAAAGATCTAACTCTTCCCAAAGTTCTTTATTTTTAACTGGCTCTCTATTTGCAGTTTTTCCATCCATTTTTTTTTCCAATTATGGATCCACTCAGTTATTCCTGACTTAACATATTTTAGAGTCTGTAAAAATTTGAACATTACTACCTTTTGGAATTTTTTTTTAAAGCTTGAATTGGAGCGATCAATTCCATTTGATTATTCGTAGTATTTTTTTTTACTTCCCTTAATCTTAGTTTTTTTCCCCTTCGTCAATGATTATTGCTGCCCATCCACCATTTCCTGGATTTTTCTAAACAAGAACCATCAGTATAAATTTTAATCATTTAATTATAATAATTTTTAAAATTGCTAAATTGATTATGTACTTTAAGTTTTTGAATATATTCCCTTGGATTCTTTATCTTGATAACAGCACTTTTTTGGAGTATTTAAATAATCATAAGTTCTTGTTAATAAATATCTAAGAGCTGCACCTCTACATAAAACATTTAAAGATTTTTTTTTCTTTATTAGACAACTTTCTTATTTTTGAATAGCCTCTAATGAGATTTGTTGATTTTTTCTTATTAAATGTAAATTTATTATTTTTTTTATCAAAACATAATGCATTAATGCAGATAGCAATTTCGTACGTTAAAAAATCAGTACATGCAAAATAGAAGTCTATATATCCATGAAATTTATTTTTTTTTAAAAAAAAATATTATCAATAAACAAATCGGCATGAATAATTCCATAAGGTAAATTTTTTGGCCATTTATTTTTTATTTGTGAAAAAGTAGTCTTCATTAAAGTATTTAAATTAGGACTAATAATTTTGGATTTATTTCCAATTTTATTTAATAATTTTAGCCAATCTTTTAAAGATAAAGAATTTTTTTCTATAAAGTTTTATTTTTTTTTGATGCTTTATGAAATCTGGCTATATTTTTACCAATTTCAAAACAGTTTTTTTGAATTTAATTTTAACTTATCTTTTCCCTCAACAAAAGAAACAATAGAGCCAGTTTTATTTTTAATTTTTATCAAAAACTTTCCTTTTTTATTTTTTTGAGGCTTTGGACAATTAATTTTATATTTATTCAACTTGTCCATTAAATTCATAAAGAAAGGTAAATCTTTTTTTTGAACTCTTTTTTCAAAAAGCGTTAGTATGAATTTTTTCATTTTTTGTTTTTAAAAGATAATTAGTATTTTCAATCCCTTTTTTAATTCCTTTAAAATGAATTATTTTTCCTAAATTATATTTTTTTTTCAATTAATCGAATATGCTTTGAAGTAATTTTTGTATATATTGCCATCTAATTTAATTTCCCTGGAATTTTAAATGTTATATTTTCTTTAACTATTTCTACTTCCTTTATTTCTATCTTAAATTGTTTTTTTAAACTTTTTATAAAATTATCAACTAATATTTCAGGTGCAGAAGCCCCCCGATGAAATCCCTATAGTTTTATAATTTTCAATTTCGTTTAAAGGAATTGTACTTTCCGAATGAATTAGTCTTGAATTTTTACATCCAGAATTTTTTGCAACTTCTACCAATCTTAATGAGTTAGATGAATTTCTACTTCCAATAACAAAAAACATATCGCACTTTTCTGCAATTTTTTTAACAGCAGCCTGTCTATTCGTTGTTGCATAACAAATATCTTCTTTTTTGGGTTCTTTAATTTCTGGAAATTTTTTTTTTAAAGCTGATATTATTTCCTTTGTATCATCTACAGAAAGAGTTGTTTGTGTAACAAAAGCTAAATTTTTTTTATCTTTATTTTTATACTTTTCTACATCCTCGATACTTTCAATTAAACTAATCCCATCTTTTGGAATTTGACCCATCGTGCCAATTACTTCGGGATGATTTTTATGACCTATTAAAATTATATGACTACCATTTTTGTATAAATTTTCAGCTTCTCTATGCACCTTAGATACCAATGGACAAGTTGCATCAATATACTCCATCTTTAAATTATTAGCTTCTTCTGGTACAGCTTTAGGAACTCCGTGAGCAGAAAAAATTACTGGACGTGTTTTATCGTTAATTTCGGATAATTCTTCTACAAAAATGGCTCCAATTTTTTTTAGACTTTCAACAACATGTTTATTATGGACTATCTCATGTCTAACATAAACAGGAGCACCGTATTTATTAATACTTTTTTTAACAATTTCGATTGCTCTATCAACACCGGCGCAAAAACCTCGTGGTGCTGCTAATAAAATTTTGATTTCTTTATTTTTCATTTTTTTCAATTAGATATTCGAGCAATATATGTGGAAATGTTAATGCCGCCAAACCAATAAAAATCACTTTATATATTGCTTCATTAAACTCATAGTAATTATTCAAAAAAAATAAAGAAAATAAATAAGCCAGAGCTGTTATAGCTGTTAGCGGCATAGCTTTTTTTAAAAATATTGGAAAGCCTTTTTTGATATTTCTGTTAATGTCCTTTATTAATGAAATTGAATGTCTAATTGAATGTAAAAAACAAAAATAAATTGTAAATGCTATTATTGGGTTAAGAAAATAATTAAGAATTAATATTGATAAAAAATCCATCAATAATACTGACCTTGAGTCTAAATTTTTATTTAAAGATAAAATAATGTTTGAAAGAAAACTTCCAAAAATAAATAAATATAAAATCTCATTATTAAGAAAAATACTTTCAGAAATATCAAAATTTAACGACTTAAAAATATTTAAAGTTTCATATTTATGAAATAATAATGGGGAAACTATTACTAGAGAACCTTTCAAAAAGTAGATTAATTCAAAATTTTTATTTTTACTTATAAATTCCGAGTCTTCTTTACCAAAATGAAAAGCAGCAATAATTAAAAATAAAAACAATAAAAATTTGGGAAATAAAATCCAGATAAGTATTGTCGCAAGTGCGATAGAAATATAACCTAAATAAAAAAAATAGTATGATTTAAAACCTAAAATTTTTATTAGTTTTTTTCCTTTTATGTGGTCTAGCGAACCATGCGATATACCAATACATAAAATTAAAAATAAACTCAATATTAATAAACTATTACTTTTTAAGTATTCAATAGCAGATAAAAATATACATAAATTAAAAAAAATTAAAGAATGGTAGTAATTTATCTTCATGATTTTAAAAGTGCTTTTATAAATATCCATTTAGGCATTTTGAAAATAATAGACAAATCTTCAAATAAATTACTTTTATTTGATAGGAATTTTATAATAGTATTTGGAGAGCTATTAAACATTTTAAAAAATATTTCAGGCATTTTTTCTGGATGTCTATCCAAAACTTTCAAAAATATTTTATCTAATAGTCTATACTTTTTTTCTATTTCAAAATGTTTTATATTTTGAATATTATTAATATTCATCCTTATATATTTACTATGTTCTTGAATATTAAGAAATGTATAGCCAGTACTTAGTCTTGTCATGCCTCCAGCAGTACCAATATTTATTTTATTTTTTTCTTTAATATTCATAGGATAGAAAAGAGGTATTGCGCCTTCTTCTTTATAAACAATTTCATAGTTTTTTATTCTTAAATTTTTCTCTATATAGTTTCTAATTTGATTATCATAGTCCTTCAATGAATTATCATTCATTTTCGATAACCAAGTAGTTTCAATTAATGCTCTGTTTTTTTGAAAGGGTAATGTGTAAAAAAAATGTACACTTTCTTTTTGTTCACAGTCAAAATCCATTAAATTGATTATATTGTCATCAAAGATATTTTCTTTTGTTTTAATTTCAACACCACAAAAATGTTGCCAAATATTATTTTTATTATTTTCCAGAGTAGGAACACTATTAAAAATAAATGATTTATTCTGATTTACATCCTTAGTGTTTTTGAAAAAACTTATATTTTTGTTTTCTTTTAATTTGGTAATTATTTTTTTATAAAATAATCCACTGTCTATGCTTTGATAGGGGTAATTATCACATTGTAAGTGTTTAGTTCCTGTTGGTGAATTTATAGAAAAGTTTTTCCAACTCTTTTTAACACAATCATCAAAGTTATGATTTATTACTTTCCAAAAAGACCAAGTTTTATCTTTCTTATATTCATCTCTCGGCTCAATAATTGCTAGAGTTTTATTTTCTAGTTTTTTATGCTGATCAAGTTCATAAGCCAAAGATAACCCAGCACATCCTCCACCAATAATAATATAATCAAATTCTCTCATTTAAATTTATCTGCTCATTTATAATACGGTGCTCATCTATTCTTAAATGTTCACCTTGTTTAGTGAACACTAATTTAATTAAATCAAAAATAGAAAGCAAAGTTTGGTTTATTTTACCAAAATTAGAAACATAAATTTTTCCCGAATTTTTATAATTATCCATATTTTTTTTGTTTAGAATCTTGTTTCCTATTTCTCTATATACTCTTCTAGCTACTAAAATTCCAAATCTGCTACTCAAAGGTATTTCTTTTATTGATTTAAATGAACTTTCGTAAAAACTATCTGCCAATTTTAAAGTTTTAATAATACTTTCAAAATTAGAATTTATATAACTCCTATTTCTTTTGCCATCTTCAACTACATCTCTAGCAATATTTGTTAGTTGCATTGCAATACCAAGGTCTATTGCAGCTTTAAGGGAATTTTTTGAACTAACTTTCAAAATCTTTGCCATCATTAAACCAACAGTGCCAGCAACTCTATATGAATAAATAATTAGTTCTTTATTTGAATTAAACTTAATATTTTCTTTTAAATCTGACTCAACTCCGTCAAATAAGTCAAGTATTATACTTTTTGAAATATCAAAATTTTCAATTAAGTTATATATTTTTTTTATTGTCACATTTCTTAAATTTTTATTTAAAAAATCGTTTTTAAATTCTTTGAAATTTCTTTTTTTAATTTCTAATTCAAGATCTTGGTCAGCAATATCGTCCAGTGTTCTACAAAAGTCATATAAATTAGAACTATTTTGATATATTTTTTTAGTTAAAAAAAAGCCTGCCCAATTAAAAGATTTTGCATAGATTGATAGAAAGTTTTGTGTCATTACAAAATTTTATCTAGGACTTTTGCTGAAGATAATACCCCAGGGACTCCAGCACCTGGGTGAGTACCAGCTCCCACAAAATATAAACCATCACAAACTTCAGATTTATTATGGAATCTAAAGTATGCAGATTGACTAAATTTAGGTTGTATAGAAAAACCTGATCCATATTTAGTATTCAATTCTCTCTCAAAGTAATCGGGCGTTAAATAAAAGTCTTCAACAATATTATTTTTAAGATCTGGTAGCAAACTTTTCTCCATCTTTTTTATAACAAGTTCTTTTAATTTTTCACCTTCAATGGACCAATTAATTTTTGACTGGTTATTGGGAACTGGTACTAAAACATAAAAACAATCATGGTTTTCTGGAGCCATTGATTTATCTGTTGCAGAGGGTCTGTGTAAATAAAAACTTATATCTTCATTGAGTTTCTTTTTTTCAAAAATATCTTCTAGATGCTCCTTATACTTATCACCAAATTTAATTGTATGATGTGCAACATTTTCATAAACTTTTTTAGTTCCAAAGTAGTAAACAAACAAACCCATTGAATATTCCATTCTTTCTTTTTTCCATTTAAAAACAAAATTTGATTTTTTGTTATCTAATAATTCCTCATAAACTGCTGGTGGGTCCGCATTACAGATAACGTTATCTGCATCAATTTCTTTTTCATTTTTAATTTTTATACTTTTAATTTTACCATCTTCTAAATTAATTTTTGTAACCTCAGAACCTTTCAAAATTTTTATATTTTCTTCTAACATTAATTTTTCAAGGCCCTTAATAATATTTCCTGTTCCACCCATTGAATAATGTATCCCCCATTTTTTTTCTAAAAACAAAATTAATCCATATATTGATGTAGTCGTAAATGGATTGCCACCAACTAGAAGCGGATGCATACTAAACATACGCCTTAATTTTTCATTTTTAATATGAGAGGATACTAATGAATATACAGATTTATAGCTTTTTAGTTTAATTAAAGCTGGAAGTTGTTTCATCATAAAAAAAGGTCGGTCAAAGGGTACATCTGCTAATTCTAAAAATCCTTTATCAAATATTTTTTGTGTAAATTTTAATAAATTTTCATAACCTTTTACGTCATTTTTACTTATTTTTTCTATTTGGTTTTTCATCGAAACTTCATTTCCTGAATAATCAAAACTTGTTCCATCTTCAAAAAGAAACCTATACCAAATATCTAAAGGTTTAATTTCAATATAATCTTCTGGTTTTTTATTAAATATTTCAAACAACTCATAAATTAAATATGGTGCAGTGATTACAGTCGGACCACCATCAAAAATAAATCCATTTTTTTTAAATACTCTAGCTCTACCACCAAGATCATTGTGTTTTTCGATTAAGGTCACATTATGTTTTTTTGCTCTTAATCTTAATGCGGCGGCGATACCACCAAAGCCAGAACCTATTACTACTGAATTCATTTCTTATAATTTATATTATTTTTTAAAAAAGTAACGAAATTATCGTTTATTTTTATGAATTGATTTTTTTTAATAGTGCTTTTGTCTCTTCAAGATCTTTTGTGAATAAATTGTCTAATTTAGATTTATCAACAGATGTTGAAATAATTTTTTTAACAGAGTCAGTAGCTATTCTAACTGATGCATTTTTTATTTCCTTAATTGCAGATTCTTTCATTTGAGAAATTTTTGTTTGAGCTAGATTTTTTTTAATTTCTGACATTTTGTGAAATTTATCGTTCATTTCGATTACAAGTTTTTCACTATCATCTTTTGCTTGATCAGTAATTTTTTTAGTATCTAAAGTTGCACTATCTAATTTACTTTGAGCTTTGTCTAAAAGAATTTTTGATTCATTTCTTAACTTTTCACTTTCATCAATTTCATTTTTAATATCAAAAATTATCTTATTTAATGTTTCATTAATTTTCTGAGGAATCTTGAAATAAACTAAAACTGAAATAAAAATTATAAAAGAAATTGCCACCCAAAATGTTGCATCAATTGCCATAATACTTATCCTTATTTTTTTTAGCTAAATCTTCAACTATTGCTGAAATACTACTGTTATTAATTTCTTCTCCAATTAGGTGCTTAATTAAATCAGCTGAAGTTTCCATAGCAATTTTATTTATTTTTTCTGGAGCTTTATTTTTAAGATCAATTATTTCTTTTTCAGCATTATTTATTTCTTCATTAATTTCATTTTCTAATTTTTCTCTTTTTTTATTAATATCTTGCTGAATTTTTTTTCTAGCATCATTGAAATAATTTCTAGCCTGATTTTTACTATTTAATATTAAAGTCTCATACTCCGTAATTTTATTTTCACTTTCTTTTTTTTGTTTCTCAGCTGTTTCAATATTTTCTAAAATTTGAGACTTCCTTAATTCGAGATTATTACTAATTTTCGGCAAAATAAATTTAGATAGTATTATAAATAAAAATCCGAAAGACAGTGTTAGCCAAAATACTTGTGAAATCCAAAACTCTGGATTTAATTGAGGCATACCTCCACTTTCAGCACTATTTACATTTGTAAAGAGTACTAAGCTTAAGATTAAATAGTAGAAAACAAATCTTACAAACATTAATTAAAATGCAAACAAGATAATTAACGCAACTACTAATCCAAATAATCCCGTAGCTTCGGCTAAAGCAAATCCTAAAAGTAAATTAGGAAATTGTTTTTGTGCCGCAGATGGATTTCTCATGGCACCAGAAAGGTAATTACCAAATATAATACCAATACCTACTCCAGCACCCGCAAGTGCTATTGCTGCCAATCCTGCCCCGATCATTTTTGCTGCTTCTAATTCCATTATTCCTCCTTTTGTGTTTAATGGTGTAAATTTAATGCATCATTTAAGTAGATGCATGTTAAAATTGCAAAAACATAAGCTTGGAGAAAAGCAACTAGTATCTCTAAACCTGTTAATGCAACAGAAAAACTCAGTGGAAGCCATCCACCGACAATTCCGAGACTTATAACAAAGCCTCCGAAAACTTTCATCATAGTGTGCCCAGCCATCATATTTGCAAATAAACGAACCGAAAGACTTATAGGGCGACTTAAATATGATATAATTTCAATAACGACTATTAATGGTAAAAGTACTATAGGCACACCACTTGGAACAAATAATTTTAGATATCCAAATCCGTGTTTGATAAATCCTATGATTGTTACACCAATAAAAATAAATGCTGCCAGAACAAAAGTAACTATTATATGACTAGTTACAGTGAAAGCGTAGGGTAACATTCCCAACATATTGCAAAATAAAACAAACATAAAAAGAGAAAATATAAATCCAAAATACGGTTTACCTTTTGATCCCGCAGTGTCATTAATCATTTTTGATATAAATGTATAACTTAACTCAGCTAAAAGTTGGATTTTATTTGGGATAATATTTTTTTTTGAAGTTCCTAGATAAAAAATTATTAATATACTAATACAACTAATAATCATAAATAGACTTGCATTTGTAAAAGAAATATCAATTTGATCTATTTTTATCTGTGGCCCAATTCTATAGACATTAAATTGGTGCATTGGATTTGTTGCCATAAATTGTTTACTTTTGCATATTTTTTGCAGACCTTATTACGTTTAAAACTCCAGCAATAACTCCTACGAAAAAAAAAGTTAAAATTAACCATGGTTTAGTACCAAACCAATTATCAAAAATAAACCCTATAATGGTCCCTACTAAGACTGCGGCGACAAGTTCTGTGCTCATTTTAAAAGCAATACCCAATAACGATGATCTATTATTACTATTTTTAGTAGCTCTTGCAGAAATTTTTTTTTTTGCAATTTCTAGGCGAGTTTTAAACTTATTGTTAGGCATCCTAGAGTGTTAAGCTACCATGCTTTCGGCTTTTTCTAAATCAACGGCAACGAGCTGACTAATCCCTTTTTCCGGCATTGTCACTCCATATAATTTATTCATTTTTGACATTGTAAGTGCGTGGTGGGTAACAATAACAAATCTTGTTTGTGTAATTTTTGTAAGTTCGTCTAGTAGATTACAAAATCTAGTAACGTTAGCATCATCCAATGGAGCGTCTACTTCATCTAGAACGCAAATAGGAGAGGGGTTGGTAAGGAAGACAGCAAAAATTAATGATAATGCAGTAAGCGCCTGTTCACCACCAGACAATAAAGTTATTGATTGTAATCTTTTTCCTGGAGGACTGACTAACAATTCAAGCCCAGCTTCTAAAGGATCTTCAGAGTCAATTAATTCTAATTTTGCATTTCCACCATTAAATAGTTTTGTATAAACTTCATTAAATTTTCTATTTACCTTTTCAAATGCTTCTAAAAGTCTTTCCCTTCCTTTTTGATTTAATTCATTAATACTTTCTTTAAGTTTTATAATTGCTTGAACAAGGTCTTGTCGGTCTTGTTCCATTTTTTTTATTTCGACTTCATATTTATTTGTTTCTTCATCTGCTCTTAAATTTACTGATCCTAATTTATCTCTTTCTCTTTTTTTTGAATCTAACAATTCTTCCTGAGTTACTGCATCAGGAAATTCTTCTTCTTTTTCTAAATTTGAAAATTCAAGAATATTTTTTTCATTTAAATTTAGTTCAGTATCTACTCTTTCAAGTAAATCATTTCTTCTTTTATTTAAACCTTCAATAGTTGCGCCAGAACTTGCTTTTCTTTCTCTTATTTCTATTGAGCTTTCTTTTGTAGAATTTAATTCATTTCTTAGTTCGGCAATTTTTTTATCAATTTCTTCTATAAAACTTTCATTTTCATTTTTTTCTTTTTCTGAAAGTCTTAAATTTTCTGAAATTTGACCTTTTTTTTCAGCTTGAGATTGTGGTTGTCTTTCTAATTCTTCTAACTTATTTGTTAATTTTTGTTTTCTTTCATTAAGTTCATTTATCATTTTTTCTGAATTTATTAAAAGATTTTTCCAGCTTTCAATTTCTGTTTCTATAATTTTTATTCTTTCATTTCTTTTAACAGACTCTTTTTTTATGTTTTGATTTTTACTATAACTATCTGCATATGCTTCTATAATTATTTTGCAGTTATCAAGGACATTTATTGCTTCATCATTTTTTTGAGCATTTATTAATTCTTTAACCCTGTCTATTTCTATTTTTAATTTATTTTTTATATTATCAAAGTCCTCGTTAGATTTTTTTTCAGTTTCATAGTATTTTGAGTCAATTTCAATTAACTCATGTTTTTCTTCTTTAAGTCTTTTTTCATTTGAATTTGCATCAATAACAATGCTTTTTTCTCTGTCAATATCATCACCAATTGTTTTGAGAGAAGATTTTATATCTTCAATTTCATTTTTAATTCTATCACTTTCTTCATCAAGACTTTTTAATTCTAAATTAAGCCTTTGGATTTTTGATATATTTTCAATATTTTTATCACGTATAGGTTCAACTTTATCACTTTCAACTTTAATTTTTTTTTCAATTTCTTCTAATTGTACATTGAAATTTTTTACCTCATTTTCTGCTTCATTGTTTATTTCATTTTCTAATTTTATTTCGTTATCAATGTCTTTAAGTCTTAAAAAATAAAGACCTGCTTCAATTTTTTTTATTTCTTCAGAGATAATTTTATATTTTGTTGCCTCTTCAGCTTGTTTTTGTAAATTTATTAATTGTTTTTCTTGTTGTCTTCTTAATTCATCGGCTCGTTTTAAATTATTTTCAGCCGCATTTAATCTTAATTCTGCTTCATGTCTTCTAACGTGTAATCCAGCAATACCAGCGGCTTCTTCTAAAACTGCTCTTCTATCAGTTGGTTTAGCTGTTACCAAAGCACCTATTCTTCCTTGGCTAATTATAGATGGTGAGTGTGCTCCAGTAGATAAATCTGCAAAAAACATTTGAGCATCTTTTGCTCTTACTTCTTTATCATTAATATAAAATTTTGAGCCTTTATCTTTTTCAATTTTACGTCTTATTTCTATATTGTCTAAATTTTTGTATTGAATAGGACCATCTTTATTTTCATTAGATATAGCTATTGAAACTTCAGCAATATTTTTTGATGGTTTATTAGAAGTTCCTGAGAAAATTACATCTTCCATGCCTGATCCCCTCATACTTTTTGCAGATGTTTCTCCCATACACCATCTTAAAGATTCAACAATATTTGATTTACCACAACCGTTTGGACCCACGATTCCAGTTAAACCTTTATCTATTATAAATGTAGTCTTTTCAGCAAATGATTTAAAACCATTTAACTGGATTTTTTTAAACTCCATTTAAAACTTATATCAGTTTTTCTAAGAATTTTTTTAAATTTTTAAAGGTTAAAGGTTTATTGAAC
>JBJLDM010000002.1:0-19030 GCA_045567135.1 Candidatus Pelagibacter sp. | reverse complement strand
GAAGTTTCAGATAAAAAAATTCAAAACTTTTATACAGAAAAATATGGAGTTATTCATCCAACAAAAGCTGGATTAAAAATTCCTCAGATGTTTGATGGAGCTATTAACAAAGAAGTTAAAGCGGTTTGGATTATTGGGGAAGATATTGTTCAAACAGATCCTAATAGCGCTCATGTAGTTGATGCGATGAATTCCCTTGAATTACTAGTTGTACAAGAGATTTTTATGAGTGAAACTGCTAAACTTGCAACAGTAGTGTTGCCGGGAACAACATTTTTAGAAAAAGATGGAACATTCACTAATACAGAAAGAAGAATTCAAAGGGTTAACAGAGCTGTTCCACCACTACCAGGAACAAAACCAGATGGCGTTATTGTAACTGACATGATGCAAAAATTAGGATTTAATCAACCAACTTATGATGCTGATCAAGTATTAGCTGAAATAGCAGATGTTGTTCCATTTTTTAAAGGAGTAACAAGAGAGAGACTTGGAAAAATGGGTTTACAATGGCCTGTACAAGAAGATGGAACTGATACTCAAATTTTACACAAAGAAACTTTTAAACTTGGAAAAGGTAGACTTAAAAATTTTGATTTTAAAGAGTCTACTGAAATCGAAACTAATCAAAAAGATTATCCTTTAATTTTAACTACAAGTAGAGTTCTTCAACATTACAATGCAGCCACAATGACAAGACGTACCAGTAATATTAATATTGTTTCTGAAGATTTACTATTAGTACACCCTAATGATGCTAAAAAAAGAGACCTAAATACTGGCGATATTGGTAGACTTTATTCTGGCAGAGGTGAAGTGGCTTTAAAAGTAGAGGTAACAGATAAAGTGAAAGAAGGAATTGTTTTCACAACATTTCATTTTCCTGAACACATGGTTAATATGGTTACTGGACACGGTAAGGACGAAGAAACTATGTGTGCTGAATATAAAGTATCATCAGTAGAAGTTCAAAAAATATCTAATCAATTTAAAACTGAAGTTAAACCCAAAGAAAACCAAGCAGAAGTAAGCTAATTTAAAATGACCATTGGTTGGCGTTTTGATAATACATATTCAAAGCTACCAGAATATTTTATTTCTAACACCTCTCCTATTCCAGTAAAATCTCCAGAGTTAATCATTTTAAATGATAATTTAGCAAAAGAATTAGGATTAAATTTCTCTTTGATTGACAAAAAAGATTTGTCAAAATTATTTTCAGGAAATTCATTACCAGAAGGCTCCAAAGCTATTTCTCAAGCTTATGCTGGTCATCAATTTGGTCACTTTACTATGCTTGGCGACGGTAGAGCAGTTTTGATGGGTGAGCATATTTCAAAAAAAAATGAAAGATTTGATATTCAATTTAAAGGGTCAGGAAAAACACCTTTTTCAAGAAATGGGGATGGTAGAGCTGCACTAGGTCCAATGTTAAGAGAATATATTATCAGCGAAGCGATGCATGCTTTAAATATACCAACAACACGAAGTTTAGCTGTTGTTAAAACAGGCGAAGATGTAATGAGAGAAAATACATTGCAAGGAGCTATACTAACAAGGGTAGCCTCTAGCCACCTACGAGTGGGCACATTTCAATTTATAGCTGCAAGAAAAAGTGAAAATGAATTAAAAACTTTAATCAATTATACAATAAATCGACACTACCCAAATATTAAGCAATCAAAAAACCAAGCGCTTGAATTCTTAAAAGTGATGATTAAACAACAAACTAATTTGGTGATCAATTGGATGCGAGTTGGTTTTATTCACGGCGTCATGAATACAGATAATATGGCTATTTCTGGAGAAACAATTGATTATGGGCCATGTGCTTTTATGGACACTTACGATCCACAAACAGTATTTAGTTCCATAGATCAATTTGGAAGATATTCTTATTCTAATCAACCAAATATTACAAAATGGAACTTAGCAAGATTTGCTGAATGTTTAATACCTTTAATTGATCCAAATAAAGATAAAGCAATTGAAATTGCGACTGAAACCATAAATAATTTTGACAAAAACTATGAAATTAAATGGATTAATATGATGAGGGATAAACTAGGTTTATTTGGCCAAGATCCAAAAGATCTAGTTTTAATATTAGATCTATTAACTTGGATGCACAAAAATAAAGCTGATTATACTAACACATTTTGCGTTTTAATGAATGAAAATGTTCAAAAAAATAAAATTTATGAAGATGAAAATTTTATAATTTGGAAAAAAAGATGGGAAGAAAGATTAAAGTTAAATAATAATAACCCTGAAAAATTTTTAAAATTAATGAGATCAGCTAATCCTTTAATAATTCCAAGAAATCATAAAGTTGAAGAAGCTTTGAAAGCTGCTAATAATAATGATTTATCTCCATTAATAAAATTAATTAAAATTTTAGAAAAACCTTATGATAAACAACAAGAAAACATTGACTATCAATCCCCCGCTCCTTTAGGAAATAAGAAATATCAAACTTTTTGTGGAACTTAATAATAATTTTATAAAACGTAAGGTTCAGGTCTAGCATTATTATCTAAAACTCTTTCGACAGCAAAATCACTAATATCTATAGTCTGATATGATCCAGTTGTAATTAATTCTGTAAGTGCTCTTCCAATACCAGGTGCTTGCATTAATCCTCTACCAGTAAAACCCGATGCTAAATAAACATTTTCATACTTAGGATGTTTTCCAACTACTGCGTTATTATCTAGCTTATTACAATCATAATATCCTGCCCATCCACCAGTTAATTTTAATTCTTCAAAAGCAGGAATTCTTTGTGCAAGAGCAGGCCAAACTAGCTCTTCAAAATCATTCCATGCTGGCTCCAAATCTTTTGCGTCAAATACAGAATTAGGTGATCCAGCTAAATATTCTTTTCCTTCTGGTCTCCAATATACTCCTGTGGTCAAGTCGCCAGTTAAAGGCATTTCAGGTATATGTTTAGGGCACTTAACTCTAAATACTGTATGTTTTTGTGGGACTACGGGAATGTCATCTAACAATTCTTTTGTCCAACAACCAGCCGCTGAAATAATAGTTTTAGCTTTTATTTCAGAAATATTTTTTACTTCGCCTTTAATAAACTCTGCTCCAAGTTCAATTGCTTTACTTTTTAAAGCGCTATGAAACATAAATGGATCAATCCATCCTTCGCTTTTATTATCTGTGAAGGTAGCTGTTTCAATTCCTTCGCTATTAATATATGGAAATATTTTTGTTAATTCAGAACCTTTAATATTTTTAGTTCCTGCTTCACAAGCTTTATGATTTTCTAACGCTCTATATTGCTCTTCTGCGTGCTCAGGACCAAACATTAATAAATATCCATTTGGAACCATGCTTGCTGTAGGGTTGGGATTTTTATCAGTTTTTAGTAATTCTGGTATTTGATAAATAAATTCTCTGGCAAATTTACCAAGTAAAATATTCTCTTTTTGAAAAAATTGTCTTCTAAAACCACCTAGAGATAATGGAAACGAAGCTTGTTTATAAGTTGGATCTCTCTCTATAACTTTTACTTTTCTGCCTTCTTTAGATAAAAAATAAGCTGTCGAAGCACCTATTATTCCACCACCAACTATTACAACATCATCCATAATTAATTTAAAATTAATAAACTAGAATTTAGAATTAATGCATAAAGACACCAAAGTAAATAAGGAATCATTAAAATAAAACTTATGTTGTTAACTTTTTTAAATTTAAACATTAAAAAAATAATAAAAAAAATTAATACTACAAGATTAAACAGTGCAATTAAAATATTATGAAAAACAAAAAAAACAATACTCCAAGTTGTATTAAAAACTAAATGAATTAAATAATAAAAGACCAGATTTACGTCTCTATAATTTTTATGCCATGCTGCCCATATTGCTATGGTCATAAGCAAATACAATATTGTCCAAACAGGAGCAAATATCCAGTCTGGAGGATTAAAACTTGCTTTAGTTAATGAAGAATACCATGGTTCCTTGTACGTTATTGTCGCTATGCTACCAATAAAAGATGCTGAATATGTAATTAAAGCAAAAATTAAAAAAGATAAAAATTTATTTTTTAACATAATAATATATATATCATTTGATTATGACGGATAAAGTAATTTGGATTACAGGTGCAAGTAGTGGTATTGGAAAAGCTTTAGCTATAAAATTTGCAAATGAAGGCTGGAAAGTTGCAATTTCTGCTAGAAGAGAAAATTTATTAAATGAAATTTCAAAAACCCACGATGGCATTTTCTCCTATCCTCTTGATGTAACTGATAGCGAAAAGTGTAAATCGGTATTTAATGATATTAAAGAAAAATTTAAAGATATTGATATTTCAGTTTTTAGTACTGGAATACATGATCCAAAATCTGAAAAATCATTAAACTTAGATAAAGTAAGGCAAATAATGGAAGTAAATTTTTTTGGTACAGTAAATTCTATTAACGCTGTTTGTGATTATTATAAAAATAGAAAGTCAGGACAAATTTCAATTGTGTCATCTGTTGCTGGATATAGAGGGTTGCCTGCTGCTGGAGCTTATTGTGCTTCAAAATCTGCCTTAACAAGTTTTGCTGAAAGTCTATATTTTGAAATGAAAAGAAAAGATGTAAAAGTAACCCTGATAAGCCCTGGTTTTATTAAAACACCAATGACAGATCAAAATGATTTTCCAATGCCAATGATAAGATCTCCTGAATTTGCGGCTGAACAAATCTATGTAGGGCTAGTTAAAAAAAATGCATTTGAAATTCATTTTCCAAAAAGCTTCACTTTTATAATGAAAATATTGCAAATTCTTCCAAATTGGATTTACTTTAAGATACTAGATAAGGGAATGAAAAAAATTAGCTATTAGAAATTATTCTTTAACAAAAAACACAGTAAGTTCAGCTACTTTAAATCCAAATTTTGTCATTGTGGCTCTATTGATTGCGATTTTTTCATCTTGTTTAAATATCCAGTCGTCAAAAGTAATTTTGATTTCTTTACCTTTAACAGGCACTAATAAAACATACTCAAATTTAAATGCTGGACCATAAGAATATCCTTTAGCTGTACCAACAACATCTTCTGCAGTTCCATCATAGTGATGTTCGTCAATCTTATTAATTTTCCATTGTCGAGTTTGTATCTCACCATCATTCCAGACAAATTTCTCATCAAGAATTAATTGTTTCCCATCCCATTTACCATTTAAATCAGCTGAAAACTGCCTTGTGACTTTTCCAGATCTATTCTGCAAAATTCCCCAGGCTTTTACATTTCCTGATAAATATTCTTCAATAATTAGTCTGGGTTTCTGGTCTTTAAAATCAATTGGTTTCATATTATTCGTTGAGCAACTAGTTAACAAAATTGAAGCAACTAAAGCAAATATAAATTTTATCCTTTTCATTTATTACACATTGAAAATTGTATTAAATCTATATTTTTAGATTTAAATCCAGCTTCGCAGTATGAAAGGTAAAATTCCCACATTTTTTTAAATGTTACATCAAAGCCTTGATTTTTAATTAAATCCCATTTTTTATTAAACTCTTTTCTCCAAATTATTAATGTTTCAGAATAATGATTTGCATATGAATTATATTCATTAAATTTTAAACCATTTGACTCAGCGTGATCAAATAAACTTTTTTTTGAAGGTAAAAAGCCCCCAGGAAAAATATATTTTTGAATAAAATCTTGTTTAGTTTTATACCTATCAAACAAACTATCATCAATTGTTATGGCCTGAATACCTACCTTACCATTTAAAGAAAGATTATTTTTAATAGTTTTAAAGTAGCTTTTTAAATATTTTTGACCCACGGCTTCTATCATTTCTATTGATGCAATTGAATTATATTTTCCTCTTAAATCTCTATAATCTTTTATTTCTATATTTACTTTTTCATTAAGACCTGCTTTATGAATTTTTTTTTTTGCATACTCATATTGTTTTTGCGATATTGTAATACAGTCTAACTTAACATTATAATTTTTGCCTAAATATTCTGCAAAACCTCCCCACCCACAACCTATTTCTAAAACTTTACTATTTTCTTTTGGTTTTAAAAGATTAATTAACTTTTGATATTTATTATTTTGAGCTTCATGTAAATCTTGTTTATCACTATCAAATATTGCACTTGAGTAAGTTAAAGTTTTATCCAGCCATAAAGAAAAAAAATCATTTCCTAAATCATAATGTTTAGAAATATTTTTTTTGCTTCTTTCTTTTGTGTTTTTTAAAAAAGTATTTTTAATAAAATTTATAATTGGAAAATCTAATACGCCTGAAAATCTATGTATCAATTTTATATTTCTTGCTGTTATCTCAATTAATTCGGATAAATTATCTGTCTCAAAATCTCCACGCATATAAGACTCTGCCATGCCAATGCTACCTTTATTAACAACATCAAGTGTAAAACCTGGTTTGTTAATCTTAATGTTCACTTTTAAGATTTCATTTTCTTTTCCAAATGTATATTTTTCGCCATTAAAATTAGTTAAATAAATCCTACCATATTTTATATTTTTAAGAGCGTTAAAAACTATTTTATCTGAAATATTGCTTATCATTATCTTTTCTCAATACTTATGTTATTTTTAATTTTTAATTTTTTCTTAACTAAATTAATTCCTTTAATCCATAATCTTAATGCTTCAAAATGTATCGCGGCAATAATTTTAATAGTCATCAATGGGTGCTTTAAATAAGAAAAAATCAAGTTTTTTGATGATAACTTTGATCTTATTCCATCTTGTGATGCATACAAAAGTTTCCCTTCTTGATCCCTTTGATCGATAATTACAGATAATTTATTTCCTGGATTTAAAATTTTAAAAAAATATTCTGAAGATAAATCCATAAAAGGTGATACATAAAATTTTTTTGCACAGCTATTTTTTATTAATTGTTCATTAGTATCTACTTTAAAAACATATGTATGTTGTTCACCAAATGTATTTTTAACCTCATAAAGAATTGCTATTAAGGATGAATTTTTATTATAGACAAAAAAAATGCTTAAAGGATTAAAAACATAACCTAAAATCCTTGGATAACATAAAAGCTTTATTTTTATTTCATTTTTTTCTATCTCAAGTGAATTCAAATTTTTCTCCACCCAAACTTTTAATGAGGAACCATCTCTATCACCATGATCTTTATCAAAAAAACTTATTAAATTTATTTTGTTATATGAAAAAAAGGGTATTTTTTTTTCTATTTCACCTAGTTCTGACAAATCAATAAAAAGTGAAAATACTTTGTACTTAAAAAAATGCTCTTTTGGTCTGAATCTTTTATGAATTACATCTCCATTATAAATAAAAGATTCTTTAATCATTTATATGCTTCACCATTTCTATAGATGATTTTATTCCATCTTCGTGAAAACCATAACCAAAATAACTACCACAAAATAGGATATTTTTTTTGTTTTGTATTAGGTTTAGTTTTTTTTGATTCACTAGAGTTTCTTGATTATAATAAGGATGAGTAAAATCAATTTTTTTAATTATTTTTTTTTCATCTATTTTAATAAAAGGATTCAAAGTTAAAAAAATATTTTTATTAATATTTAAATTTTGAAGTAGATTTAACCAATATGTAACTGAATTTTTATTAATATTTTTAGAATCTACCTTTGAATTCCATGACGACCAAATTTTTTTATTTTTTGGCATTACATTTTCATCAGTATGGAGTATTGCAATATTTTTTTTATAATTAAAATTTGAAAGAATTTCATTTTCTCCCTTTAGTGGATTATCAATTAAAGAAAGTGCATCATCTGCATGAATTGCTAATACTATTTTCTCATAATCAAAGAATTCGCTATGATCTCCATAATAAATTTTTATACTGTTTGTTTCTCTTTTTATTTTATTAATTTTATAATTTTTATAATACTCTCCACTAATTTTACTTAAAATTTTATTCACATATGTTCTACTTCTGTTTTTGACAGTGTACCATTGTGGTCTATTTTTTAGTTTAAACAGTCCATGATTTTGAAAAAAATTCAAAAAAAACTTTAACGGCATTGTACTTGACTCTTGCGGTGGCATAGACCAAATTGCAGAAACCATTGGTATTAAATGATAATCAATAAAAAATTTTGAAAGTTTTTGTTTTTTTAAATAATTTCCTAAAGTTTCTTTGGTATCTAAATTTTTCAAATTTGAACTTTTTTTATAAAAACTCATTATATCCAAAAACATTTTTAAAAATTTAATATTAAATAAATTTTTTTTGTTTGCGAAAATTCCATTTAATCCATTTCCACAATATTCAATACTTGTATCTTTTACAGAAACTGAAAAACTCATATTACTTTTTTCTATTTCAATTTCATTTTCTTTAAAAAAATTGATTAAATTTGGATAAGTCTGATGATTAAATACTATAAAACCTACATCTACAGAGATTTTTTTATTCTTTTCATATTCAACATCAACTGTGTATGAGTGTCCTCCAAAATGATCATCTTTTTCAAATAAATCTACTTTATGTCTTTTGGATAAAAAATATGCTGCACTTAAACCTGAAATCCCTGATCCAATTACAGCAATTTTCATTAAAAATTAAGCTGCATCTTCTTTAAATTCATCCATGCTTGGACAAGAACAAAAAAGATTTTTGTCACCATATACATTGTCTACTCTAGCAACAGGTGGCCAAAATTTATTAGATTTTAAAAACTCTGATGGATAAGCCGCCTCTTCTCTAGTGTATTTATGCGCCCATTCATTTGAAGCTAACTCTAGATCTGTATGTGGTGCGTTCTTTATAGGATTGTCAATTTTATCAAGCTTTCCTGATTTAATTTTGTCAATTTCAGACTTAATTTTTATTAAAGTATCACAAAATCTATCTAGTTCTTTCAAGCTTTCACTCTCAGTTGGTTCTATCATCATAGTGCCTGGAACTGGCCAAGACATTGTGGGAGCATGAAACCCAAAATCAATTAGTCTTTTAGCAATATCTTCTTCTGTAATTCCAGTTTCACTCTTAATCGTCCTAATATCTATAATGCATTCATGAGCAACATTACCTTTGATTCCTTTGTATAAAATTGGAAAAAAATTTTTTAATCTATATGCAATATAATTTGCATTTAGTATTGCAACTTGTGTTGCCAATTTCAATCCTTCAGATCCCATCATTTTTATATACATCCAAGATATAGACAAAATACTTGAGCTTCCCCATGGCGCAGCAGAGACTGGACCAATACCTGTTGTTGGTCCACAATCTTCAACTACTGGATGTTTGGGTAAGTAAATTTCTAAATGTTTTTTACATGCAATTGGTCCCATGCCTGGTCCACCTCCTCCGTGTGGTATACAAAATGTTTTATGTAAATTTATGTGACAAACATCTGGTCCAAAATTTCCAGGTTTTGCTATTCCAACAAGCGCATTTAAATTTGCTCCATCCATATATACTTGTCCACCATGTTTATGGATCAAATCACAAATATCAGATATTTTTTCCTCAAACACTCCATGTGTAGATGGGTAAGTAACCATAAGAGCACCCAGATTTTCGGAATGAAGTTCTGATTTATTTTTTAAATCTTCAAAATCAACATTTCCTTCTTTATCGCAATTAACTACAACAACTTTCATGCCAACCATTTGAGCGCTAGCTGGGTTTGTGCCATGTGCAGAACTTGGGATTAAACAAACATTCCTGTTTTTCTCACCTCTTTCAATATGATATTTTCTTATAACCATTAAGCCAGCATATTCACCTTGAGCTCCAGCATTGGGTTGTAATGAAACTCCTGAAAAACCTGTAATAGATCTTAACCAGTTTTTTAAATCTGTAAAAAGAGTTCTAAAACCTTCCATTTGTTCAATTGGTACAAAAGGGTGAGGCTCTGAAAATTCTCTCCAAGATATAGGTATCATCTCTGCAACAGCATTTAATTTCATAGTACATGACCCCAAAGCAATCATGGAACGGTTAAGTGCAATATCCTTGTCCTCTAGTCTTTTCAAATATCTAAGCATTTCAGTTTCAGAGTGATAACTATTGAAAACTGTATGTTCTAAATACTTTGAGGTTCTTAAAAGATTCTTAGGTAAATTAGGCAAACTTTCTGTTGGATTATCTTTTATTGATTCAGCACAATTAAATATTTTTAAAAGCTGGTTAGCTCTATAAACATTTTTCTTTTCATCAAAAGAAACTGCTAACATTTCAGAATTGACTTTTCTAATATTTACCTTTTGATCTAAAGCATTTTTAAATATCTTTTCTGTTTTATCTTTTGTTTTTATTACAACTGTATCAAAAAAATTATTAGAATATATTTCATAACCAGATTTTTTTATCTTATCAGCAAAATTATTCGCTAATTGTGAAACTCTTTCTGAAATTTTTCTTATTCCATTAGGTCCGTGATAAATAGCATAAGCTGCCGAAACAATTGCTAATAAAGCTTGAGCAGTACAAATGTTACTAGTGGCTTTGTCTCTTCTTATATGTTGTTCTCTTGTCTGAAGTGCAAGTCTATAAGCCTTGTTGCCATGCCTATCAACTGAGACTCCTATAATTCTTCCTGGCATTGATCTTTTAAATTCATCTTTGGTAGCAAAAAATGCTGCATGTGGACCACCATAGCCCATAGGAATTCCAAATCTTTGTGAACTTCCAACTGCTATATCTGCCCCTAGCTCTGCTGGAGTTTTTAACTTGGCTAAAGCGAGTAGATCACAGGCTAATACTGCTTTTCCATTTTTTTTTTTAATTTTGCTTATACTTTCACTAGGATCTTTTATATCTCCTAGTGTTCCAGGATATTGAAAAATACCACAAATTATATCTTCTGAAATTTTATCTATTTCATTATCTTTGCCAATTATCACTTTTAAACCCATTGGTTCTGCTCTTGTTTTAACTACATCAATGGTTTGAGGATGACAGTCGTTTGAAACAAAAACTATTTTGCTATCTTTTTTATTCAATCTATGACTTAAACCCATTGCTTCAGCAGCAGCAGTACCTTCATCTAGTAATGATGCATTAGCGATATCCATTCCTGTAAAATCCATAATCATTTGTTGGAAGTTTAAAAGCATTTCTAATCTTCCCTGTGCGACTTCCGGCTGATAAGGGGTATAGGAGGTGTACCATCCAGGATTTTCTAAAATATTTCTTACAATTACGTTCGGGGTGTAAGTACCATAATAGCCCATTCCAATAAAATTAGAATAAATTTGATTTTTTTTAGAAATTGCTTTTAGTTTTCTTAAAGCTTCATATTCTGAATTAGGCTCACCTATACTAAGTACATCTTTTGATAAAATTTTTTCAGGTACAGTATTATTTATTAATTCACTTAAAGATTTGTATCCAAGTTTACTTAGCATCTCTTGCTCATCTTTTTTCTTGGGACCTATATGTCTTCTTATAAAATCTTTTTGTGAATTATGTAACATTAGCTACTACTCTCCTTTGCAAATTTTTCGTATTCTTCTCTATTCATCAAGGTATCTATTTCAGATTTATCCTTAATTTTTAATTTAAAAAACCAAGCTGAGCCTTCTGGATCTGAATTAATTTTTGAAGGGTCATCTACAATAGATTGATTAATATCCACCACTTCACCACTTATTGGAGTATATACATCGCTTGCAGCTTTTGTAGACTCTACAACACCAGCAGTTTTATCCTTTTCAACATTTAACCCTTTATCTGGAAGTTCTGCAAAAACAATATCTCCCAATAGCTCTGCAGCATGTTTGGTAATACCAATCGTGGCTATATCGTCAGCAACCGTAACCCATTCATGTTCCTTTGAAAATTTAACTTCTGACATCAACTTCTCCTTTCACATAGTTTTTTTTATAAAATGGCAAATCACATATACTCGCAGGTATTTTTTTTCCTCTAACTTCTAAAAATACCCTCGTATTTGATTTTGAAAATAAATTTGAAACATAACCCATTGCTATAGGGCCATTTACACTTGGTCCATATGTTCCACTTGTTATTTTTCCTATTTGATTATTTTTTTCATCAAATATTTTTGTAGATTCTCTAGCTATAACTCTGCTTTCTGGTTTAATTCCAACCCTTAATTTTTTTACACCTTCATCAAATTGTCTTTTTATTTCTTTAGCTCCAGTAAATTCATCATTAATTCTGTTTTTAGAAATTGCCCATTTTAAATTTGCTTCAAGTGGACTGGTCTCTTCATTAATATCGTGACCATATAAGCAAAGTCCTGCTTCGAGTCTTAAAGTATCGCGAGCACCTAATCCTATTAGGTTTGAACCAAGCTCAATCATTTTTTCCACTAATTTATTTACTAAGTTATTATTTATTGATATTTCAAAGCCATCTTCTCCTGTGTATCCTGATCTTGTTATATAAATATCTGCTGAATTAAAGCTAAATTTATTTCCATTCATAAATTTTATTTTTTTTACACCTGGAATTATTTTTTCTAAAACATCTTTTGACTCAGGTCCTTGAATTGCAACTAAAGATAAATCATCTCTTAAAATTAATTCAAATTTACTATCCAGTTTGGATTTTATAATTGACAAGTCATTTTCTTTACATGCAGCATTTAGTATAACCATATAACCATCTTCTATTTTTGTTATAATTAAATCATCATAAATCCCACCATTTTCTTTCATTAAAAAAGAATATTTGCTTTGATTAATAGATAATTTTTTAAGATCAGTTGGAAAGATTTTTTGTAAATTTTCAGTTAGATCATCTTTGCCTTTAATAAATAGTTGCCCCATATGAGAAACGTCAAAAATTCCTGATTTATTCCTGGTCATATTATGCTCAGCAATAATTCCATCTTTATATTGAATTGGCATATCATAACCAGCAAAGTTAACAAACTTTGCGCCATATTTTTTATGAAGATTGAATAGTGTTGTTTTTTTTACATTCATATTAACTCTCAACCCCCTCTGTCTATGTGCCTGAGAGATTTGCTCCTTCGGCGAGAATTATTCTCTTTCCAGAGTTAATATGTACGGTCCTTTTGCCTGAGAGTTTCCGGGGTGGTTGCTCCTTCGGCGCTACATCATAAGTAGTCTCTCCCGTATAAATAATAATAGCATAGTTTATGATTATTTTTTATATTTATTTTACCTTTTCTAACTTTGAAAAAAACTGCAAAAAAACTGCCAAAATAATTATACAACCACCCAATATTACTAAAATTGGAGGATTTTCATTTGCAAATATCCAGGCCCATAAAGGACCAAATACTGCCTCTGTTAACATTATAATTCCAACCATTGCAGATGGTGTCGTTCGTGCCCCTATAGTAATTAAAATAAAACCAAAACCTATTTGAAAAAATCCTGCTAAAAAACCGAGTAATAAATCGTGCGTGGAAACTGTAATCTTTGAGGAAATAATATAGCCAATAAGCATAGCTATAACTCCAGCTATCAATTGTAAAGGAATCATATCAATAGTTGGATATTTTCTTACAACTAAAATTAAAACCGCAAAAGAAATGGGCATTATAAAAGCTACGATATTTCCAGACATTTGACCGGGTGATAATGTGCTGCCCAAAATTAACAAGACTCCTGAAATTGCTAAAATTATAGAAGCTAAAGTAACTGAAGTAACTTTTTCTTTAAGAAATATATACCCAAATAAAGCTAAAAAATTACTTGAGTTTGAATTATAAAATTAGTGTTTGCGACTGTAGTATTATACATGGCAAACACATAACTACTAAAACCACAACCTAATACTATACCTCCAAACAATCCTGGAATTCCAGATTTATATATAACTTTAAATATTTCTTTTTTGTAAGTTGAAATTAAAAAAATACTTACAGCAATAATAAAAAAAAATTGTCTCCAAAATAAAATTTGCCAAAGTGTTGCTCCTTCAAAAGATTTTACAATTAGACCACCAAAACTCAGACAACATGCTCCTAAAAAAACTAATAAAGGCCCAGGTAATTTTGAAATTAAATTCATCTTATTTGATTTAACAGATTGTCTGTTTCCATTTTATAAAATTTAAAAAGTTTTTCTGCCTCGTTAAGTTCTACTAATTTAAATTTTATTTTTGCATTTGGCGGTAATTGTACAAGTTTATCATAATCAGCACTAATAACCACTCCAATTTTTGGATAACCTCCTATAGTACCGTGATCTGATAACATGATAATTGGATTTCCGTCTGTGGGAACTTGAATGACTCCTTTGATTAAGCCTTCCGATCTAATGTTGGTTTCTTTATTATTATTTAATATTGGACCTTTGAGACGCATACCCATTCTGTCAGTTAACTTTGTGACTGTAAACTCTTTACTGAAAAATTCCTGTATAGAATTTTCTGAAAAATAATCGAAATTAGTGCCTTTTAAAATTCTTATAAATTCAATTTTTGAATTTAAAAAATTTATTTTTTTGTTTTTTAAAATATCTTTAGAGTTATTTATATATATTTTTTGATTTACTAAAATCTTAGTTCCATTATTTCCACCGAATCCTGCGCGTGTAGTTGTTGAATAACTCCCCATAAATTTTTCAACTTTAAATCCACTACTGACAGCTAAATAACCATATACTGATTGGTTTGTAGAAATAATATCTAGCTCATCATCTTTGTTTAATAAATAAGTTTTATAACATTCTCCATCAACAACTTCTGATGTTTTTTTTTTAATTTTAAAATTTACATTGCCAGTGATTGCAAATAAAATATTGTCATTTTTAACTTTCAATAATGGTCCCTGATATGCAAATTCTAGCACTGCTTCATCTTTTTTATTCCCAACTAAAGAATTTGAAATAAGGTAATTTCTCTGATCCATTGCTCCACTGAAAGGTAAGCCTACATGATAAAGATGTTTTCTACCTAAGTCTTGAAATGTAGAATTTATTCCTGGTCTTATTGCTTCAAAAAAATTGTTAGTCATTTAAACTCAAATATTTGTCTTTTGAAATTTGATAAAATATAACTTTATCGCCAGGACTAATAGCGGTTAGTTGTTCTTGATTCAATTTGTCAAAAACTTTTATTGGAGTATTCCCAATAATGTTCCACCCTCCTGGACTTTCAAACGTATAAATATTGCAAAATTGTTCAGTAATCCCAACCGATCCCTTGGGCACCTTAACTCTAGGTGTTTCAAGTCTATTTAAATGTAATTTCTTATCAATATCTCCAAGGAATGGCATACCTGCTATAAATCCTGTCATATAACAAAAATACTCTTTATTTAGATAGTTATTTAAAATTTCATTCTTTGAAAGATTCAGTTTTTTTTTTAGTCTTTCCATATCTAGAGCAAATTCATCTTCACAACATATTGGTATTTTAACAATTTTTACATGATTCTCAGAAGTTTTTAATACTTTTACTTTTGTAATCTCTTTTTTTAAGTCTGAAAAATTTATTAAATCCAAATCAAAAGATATTATCAATTTGTTATATGATGGAGCTAAATTTGTAATTCCTTTAATATTTTGTTCTTGAATAGTTTTAAAAAAACTAATTACATTAGTGTTTATTTCTTTATTAATTTCATTACCAAAATCACAATATAAAGCCGCATCACCAAGATTAGATATATTTTTAATCATGCCATGTTATACTTTAACTATGAGCGGTATGGAAATTAATATTAATTGTGATTTAGGAGAAAAATCTAAACATCACTCTACTAAACATGACCCAGATTTACTGAGTATAGTAAATTCTGCCAACATTGCGTGTGGCTATCATGCGGGTGATGAAGAAACTATGAATAGTACAATTCTAATCTCAAAAAAAAATGCTGTAAGTATAGGTGCGCATCCTTCTTTTAATGATCCAGAAAATTTTGGTAGAAAACGTATAAATCTTAACGAAAAAGAAATAACAAAATTAATAATTGATCAATATGAAATTCTTCAAAAAATAGCAGAAAAACATAATGAAAAAGTTACTCACATCAAACCTCATGGGGCTTTAAATAATATGGCATGTGAAGATATTGGTTTAGCGACCACTATTGCAAAAGCAATAAACGATATAAATAAAGATTTGATTTATTTAGTGCCAACGGGTTCAAAAATGGAAATTGCAGCAAAAAAACTGGACATGAAAATAGCATGTGAAATATTTGCTGACAGAAATTACGAAGATAATGGAAATTTAGTATCAAGATCAAATCCAAATGCTTTAATAACTAATCCTGAAGAAGCAAAAAAACATGTATTAAACATGGTTCAAAACCAAGCATTAAATTGTCTTTCTGGAAAAAAAATACCATGTCAAATAGATTCCGTATGTATACATGGTGATAATGAAAGTTCCCTCTCAACAGCAAAGTCTATAAGAGATAACCTAATTCAAAATAATTTAGAACTTAAACCTTTAAATAAATTAAAAAAATTTTCTTAATGTTAAAAAATTTTTTCTTTATTTTAATAATTTCAATTTTTTTAACTAACGCTTATTCTATAGGAACAAATGAAAAAGCTGATCATGCTTCTGGTAAAGATGGGGAGCCAATGAAAAGAAAAGGACCTCCACCTGCTAGTAAATATAGATTAGGTTATAAAGAATTTAAAAGAGCAGCAAAATTAGATAAAAAAGGAAAAAGTGAAAAAGCAAAACTTAAGTATAAAAAGGCTCTTAATTTTCTTCTAGAATCTAATGCTGAGAATGGAGCAAATCCTGATACTTTATATTATCTTGGTTTAGTATCTGCAAAACTCGGTGAGCATGAAAACGCTGAAATATATTATCTTTTAAGTTTAGAAATTGAGCCTAAATATTTTGATATTTATAAAGATTTAGGAATACTTTATCTGACTACCAACAGAAAAAATAAAGCTTTAGAAAAATTAGAAATTTTAAAAAATTGTAATTGCCAAGAATACAATGATTTAAAAGAATTAATTGAAAAAAAATAATCTAAAATCTATTTTAAATTCTGAATCATTTGTTCAGGTAACCACAGAGCTATTTCGGGAAAAATAATTATTATTAATGTTGCTATTATCATTAATAAAAAAAGTGGAAAAGCACTTCTTGCTATGTAACCCATGTCTCTATTAGCCATTCCCTGTAAAACAAATAAATTAAATCCAACTGGAGGTGTTATTTGTGCCATCTCAACTACTACAACCAAAAAAATGCCAAACCAAATCATATCAAAACCGGCTTGTCTTATCATTGGTTCTATTATCGCCATTGTTAGAACCACTGCTGAGATTCCATCTAAAAACATTCCTAGAATGATATAAAAAATCATTAATACCATAATTAAAATATAAGGAGAAAGATTCATACTTTCTATCCATATTGCTAAATTTCTAGGAAGACCTGTAAAACCCATAGAAAGAGATAGAAAGCTTGATCCAGCTAAAATAAATGCAATCATGCATGATGTTTTTGTGGCTCCTAATAGTGATTTTTTAAAAGTTTCTAAACTTAAACTTTTTTGAAAATAAGATAACATTAATGCACCTACCACACCTAATGAAGCTGCCTCCGTTGCAGTAGCAATACCTGTGTATATTGATCCAATTACACCCAATATCAACAATATTACAGGCATAAGTTTTTTAGATCTCTTAAGTTTTTCTAAAAAAGAAAAATTTTCAAAAGATTTTGGCATTATCTTTTTATTAATTAAAGACCAAACGATCACGTATAACATAAATATTATAGCAATCATTATGCCTGGTATAATCCCAGCAATAAATAGTTTTGCTATGGACTCTTGTACTGTCACACCATAAATAATTAAAATTATAGATGGAGGAATTAATAATCCTAAAGTTCCAGAACCAGCTAAGCTTCCAAGCAATATTTTTTCAGGATAATTTCTTTTTCTGAGTTCAGGAATTGACATTTTTCCAACTGTTGCAACAGTAGCGGCTGATGATCCTGATATTGCCGCAAATAAAGCACACCCTACAACGTTAACATGAATTAAACCCCCGGGCAGTTTTTGCATCCATGGTGACAAACCTTCGAATAAATTTTCTGATAATTTTGTCCTAAAAAGTATTTCACCCATCCAAACAAATAGTGGTAAAGCTGTAAGCGTCCAAGATGATGAAGTTCCCCAAATTGTTGTCGCCATAGCATCTCCTACTGGTCTAGATGTAAAAAATATCATGCCCAACGCAGATACACCTATCATACTAATAGCAACCCAAATACCTGTTCCTAAAAAAAATAATAAAATAGTAATAAAAAATACTGTTAAAAATATTTCTGTCATTTTTTAAATATTTTTATAATTAATTGATGAAAAACAGAGATAAAAAAAACTGTTGAACCTATTGCTAAACTTGTTTGTGGTATCCAAATTAAAATTTCATCTGCTCCTTCACTTCTTTCTTGGAATTTGTATGAAATTATTAACATCTTAATAAAATAAAAAGCTAAATATCCTGAAAAAAAACTTGCAACTGACAAACACCACAATTCTAAAATATATTTTTTTAGATATTTTGTTTTTTCTAAAAATAATGTAATACGAATGTGCCCACCTTCAACAAATGTGTACGATAATGCAAAAAATGAAGCTGCTGCCATACAGTATCCTGAATATTCTGCTAACCCTCTTATATAAAAGCCAAATATTCTTGAAGATATTCCAATTAAAATAAAGATCGCTACAAAGATTAAAAAAAAGGCAGCTACATATCCTGAGAATTTATAAACTTTATTTAAACTTCTATCTAATGATCTAAACATGATTACAAAAAGGCCATCTTATGATGGCCTTTTTTTAAAATATAAATGTTTTATTTATAAGCTGATAATACTGCGGCTCCTCTTGATCCTGCTTTCTCAGACCATTCCTTAGCCATAGTTTTTCCAACTGACTCAAAGTGTGATTGTATAGCTGTATTTACTTTTCCAACTACCATTCCCGCACTTGCTAAAGCTTTTTTATCAGCAACATTTCCTTGTTTTGATAGTTGCCAACCTTTTCTTTCCGCTAGCGCTGCTTCTTTTCGTACAAGATCTTGAGTTGCTTTGTCTAAATTATTCCAAGCATCTTTGTTTACAATTA
>JBJLDM010000001.1:0-19686 GCA_045567135.1 Candidatus Pelagibacter sp. | reverse complement strand
ATCGTATAGTAAATTAAATTCCACATATCGACCCCTTTTAAAATATTGAATATTTTTTTGTTTTTTTGTCCATTTTTTATTTTTTTTTTTATGTACAACATTTTTGGATATATTTTTAAAAGCAATTCCAATATCTCTAACAAAAGAAAAATCTTTTTCCCAATTATTTTTTTTATAGTCAAAAAATATACCACCTATGCCCCTTGGTTCATTTCTATGAGGTAGGTAAAAATAATTATCACACCATTTTTTATATTTTTTGTAATAATTCTTATTGTGTTTGTTACAGGTTTTTTTTAATTCATTATGAAACCATTTTTTTAAAATATTATCTTTTATGCAGGGCGTTATATCCATACCACCTCCGAACCATCCATGTGAGGTATAAATATATCTAGTATTAAAATGCATTGCTGGTACATGTGGATTTTTCATATGCATTACCACAGAAATACCAGAAGCCCAAAAGTTAGCATTTTTATTTGTTCCAGGAATTTTTTTTTTAAATTTCTTTGATAATTTTCCATAAACTTCTGAAAAATTCACACCAACTTTTTCGAATATTTTTCCATTTTCAAGAATTCTAAATTCTCCACCACCTTCATTTTTATTTTTATTTCTGAACCATATTTTTGATTTAAATACATTTTTTTTACCTTCAAGTTCTTCAATATCTTTACAAATTATATCTTGTAATATTTTAAACCAATTTTTTACGAGCTTTTTTTTTATTTTAGCATCCATTAAATTATTTTATTTGTCTTAAGCTCTCCGCAAGTACAATTGCTACTGATGTTGATAAATTTAAAGATCTTTTTTTATTTATCATTGGAATTTTTAGCTTATTTTTAAGCAAATCGTGAACCATATTTGGTACGCCTGCGCTTTCTTTCCCAAAAAGTATTGTATCGTCTTTTTTAAATTTAAAGTCAGTATATAATTTTTTTGCTTTTGTTGTCATCAAAATTACTCTTTTATTAATTTTTGATTTAAAAAAATCATCTGCACTAACGTAGAACTTTATTTTTTTTAAATTCATATAGTCCATAACTACTCTCTTAAATCTTTTGTCACTAAACAGAAAACCACAAGGTTCTATAATCTCTAGAGTTGCACCTAGACAAGAACAAGTTCTAATTATTGCAGCGGTATTTTGAGGTATATCTGGCTCATATAAGGCTATTTTTGGAGCAAAAGTGAGTTTGTTATGTGTCATTGTATCCATAGAAATTATAGTTTTTTATTATATGAAATCATATTATAGATACAAATAACTAAATTGATAAATGTCAGATAAAAAAGTCAAAAGAAGAGATTTCATTATTACTACGAGTTATGCACTTGGAGCAGTTGGAGTTGGTGCAGCTGCCTGGCCATTAATTGATCAAATGAATCCTGATGCATCTGTCAAAGCTCTAGCTAGTACTGAGGTTGATGTCAGTTCAGTTGAACGGGGACAATCAATTACTGTTTTGTGGAGAGGGAAGCCAGTTTTTATAAAAAGAAGAACCCAAGAAGAAATAGATAAAGCAAGAGAAGTAGATATAAAAAATTTAAAACATCCAGAAAAAGATGAAGATAGAGCAAAAAATCCAGAATGGTTAGTGATGTTAGGTGTTTGCACTCACTTAGGATGTGTTCCTTTAGGAGATAAAGGTGAATATGGCGGTTGGTTTTGTCCTTGTCACGGCTCACATTATGATACATCAGGAAGAATTAGAAAAGGACCAGCACCGACAAATATGGAAATTCCAAAATACGAGTTTGTTAATACCAACACAATTAAAATTGGATGATAAATAATGAGTGATCACGAATATACACCTAAATCTAAATTTGGAAAATGGTTTAACGATAGATTGCCAATTTTAACTTTAGCAAATCATCTAACTGAATATCCTACACCAAAAAATCTTAACTACTGGTGGACTTTTGGAGGAATATTAACTTTTTGTTTGATTACGCAAATTGTAACAGGCTTAATTTTAGCAATGCATTACGTTGCTCATGCAGATTTAGCATTTGGAAGTGTAGAACATATTATGAGAAACGTAAATTATGGATGGTTAATAAGATATGTTCATGCAAATGGTGCATCAATGTTTTTTTTAGCTGTTTATATCCATATATTTAGATCTTTATATTATGGTTCATATAAATCGCCTCGAGAAATAATTTGGATTTTAGGAATGATAATTTATATCCTTATGATGGCTACTGCTTTTATGGGATATGTTTTACCATGGGGACAAATGAGCTTCTGGGGAGCTACAGTTATTACAAATCTTTTTAGTGCAATTCCTTTAGTTGGCGAAAGCATTGTAACATGGTTATGGGGCGGCTATTCAGTTGATAATCCAACTCTAACTCGTTTTTTTAGTTTGCATTATCTATTTCCATTTTTAATTCTTGGTCTTGTAGTTCTGCATATTTGGGCACTTCATGTTCCAGGAAATAATAATCCTATAGGAATAGATGTTAAAAAACCATCAAATGACACTGTTTCATTTCATCCATATATTGTAATTAAAGATTTATTTGCTCTTTTAATATTTTTAATTGTATTTGCTTTTTTTGTTTTTTATTCACCTAATATTTTAGGACATGCAGACAATTACATTGAAGCAAATCCATTAGTTACGCCTGCTCATATTGTTCCAGAATGGTATCTTTTACCTTTTTATGCAATTTTAAGATCAGTACCAGATAAATTACTTGGAGTTATTGCAATGTTTGCAGCATTATTTATATTGGTTATTCTTCCATGGCTCGACACTTCTAAAATAAGATCTGCAATTTTCAGACCTTTGTATAAACAGTTCTATTGGTTTTTGGTGGCGGATGTTTTAATTCTTGGATATATGGGAGCGATGCCAGCTGAGGGAATATATTTGCTAGTGGCTAGAGTAGCAACAGCTTATTATTTTTTACACTTTTTAATTATATTGCCAGTTTTAGGTAACAAGGAAAAAACTTTGGAAGTACCATTGAGTATCACAGAACCTGTTCTTGGAGGATCAGCAAGAACTTCAATGACAAGAAATAATTTAGATAAAAATAAAATATGAAAAGTTTTTTTAAATTTTTTTTAATTATTTCATTTTTTTGTTTAAAAGTATCTTTTATATCAGCCGCTGAACAAACTGAGAAACTTTTAAATCCAGGGTGGGGTTTTAAGGGTTTTTTTGGAAAATTTGACAGAGGTTCTCTGCAAAGAGGATACCAGGTTTATACAGAAGTTTGCGCTGCTTGCCATTCAATGAAATATTTAAGTTATAGAAATTTATCAGAAACGGGTGGTCCTGAATTTACAGAGGATCAAGTTAAAGCAATTGCTTCACAATTTGAGGTAAATGATGGTCCAAATGATGATGGCGAAATGTTTACAAGACCTGCTAGACCAGCAGATAATTTTGTATCACCTTATCCAAATGAAAAAGCTGCCATTGCAGCAAATGGAGGAGCTTATCCACCAGATATGTCTGTTTTAGTCAAAGCTAGAAATGGTGGAGCAGATTATATTTACTCTCTATTGCTAGGTTATGAAGATCCACCGTCAGGATTATCTTTAGATGATGGTGTTTATTATAATAAATATATGGCTGGAAATAAAATAAAAATGTCAAACCCATTATCTGATGGGTTAGTTGAATATGGTGATGGCACCTTAGCAACACCAGAGCAAATGGCTAAGGACGTAACAACTTTTTTAGCTTGGGCAGCAGAACCTCATTTAGAAGCAAGACATAAAATTGGCTTTAGAGCTATTATTTATTTAATAATTTTAACTATACTTGTTTATTTTAGTATGAAAAAAATTTGGTCACGTGTTGAATCTAAAGTTTAAAACATCACCATCTTTAACAATATAATCTTTTCCTTCTAATCTCATTTTTCCATTATTTTTTGAGTTTAACCAACCTTTATTTTTAACAAACTCATCATAAGATATTGCTTCAGCTTTGATAAATCCTTTTTCAAAATCTGTGTGTATTTCTCCTGCCGCTTTAGGGGCAGCACAGTTTTTTTTAATTGTCCAAGCTCTTGACTCTTCTGGGCCTGATGTAAAATAAGTTTCTAATTCTAAAATGTTATAACCTTTTCTAATAAGTAAATTTAAACCAGTTTCATCTATTCCAATCATATTCATATAGTTTTCCTTCTCTTCTTTTACCAATAGATTGATTTGATTTTCTATATCTGCCGAAATTATTAATGTATTATCCTTTCCAAATTTCTGAATAAACAATTCGGTATAATTGTTACCGTTTTTAATACTTTTTTCGTCAACATTGCATACAAATATTTTGGGTTTAATTGACAATAATCCTGTTTGATTTAAAATTTTTTGGTCAAATTTTTCAAAAAGCACTGATAAATTTTTATTATTATTTAAACAGTCTAATGCAATTTCTAAAATATTTAATTGTTCCTTATCAAGATTTTTTTTATTTTTTTTATCTAATCTTTTTTGAATAGACTCTAGATCTGCTAACATCATTTCAGTTTCTATAATTTCTAAATCTCTAACTGGATCTACAGTAGGGTTAACATTCTGAATATCATCAGAATCGAAGCATCTAATCATATGTATAATTGCATCAACCTCTCTTATGTGCGATAAAAATTTATTTCCTAAACCTTCCCCTTTAGAAGCTCCTTTAACCAAACCAGCAATATCCACAAATGATATTGTAGTATTTATTTTTTTTTTAGATAAAGAAATTTTTACCAATTCATCTAATCTTTTATCAGGAACTGAAACAATGCCAATGTTTGGATCGATTGTGCAAAATGGAAAATTTTCTGCTTGTGCCTTACTTGAGTTTGTTAATGCATTAAACAATGTTGATTTACCAACATTTGGCAAACCAACTATTCCACACTTAAATCCCATTTATTTATTATTTACTGTGCTTGAAAAAAGATCTAGTTTTTTATCTAATAAAATTGGCAGAGATTCGGTAATACTTTTTGTTATAGTACTAAGTTCCATTTTTTCCTCATCATTAAAATCATGCAGCACATGATCAGCTACTTCCACTTTGTTCTTTGGATGGCCAATGCCAATTCTTACTCTTGAATAATCCTTTCCAATAAATTTATCTATTGATTCTATTCCGTTATGACCAGCGCTAGATCCTCCAAATTTTGTTTTAATTTTTCCAAAATCAATATCTAAATCATCATGGAAAACTATTACATTATCTGCTTCAATTTTAAAATATTCAATAAGCTCTCTAATGCAAATTCCAGAATTATTCATGAATGTTAATGGTTTAATTGCATAAACTTTTTTTCCATTAATTGTTCCAGTAGTCAAAAGTCCTTTGAATTTAGGTTTTTGCTTTGAAAGTCCAAATTTTTGATTAATTGCATCAATAATTTTAAATCCAATGTTATGTCTATTGTTTTCAGAATTGGGTGTTGGATTACCTAGGCCTACAAATAAAAGCATAATTTTTTTAATTTAAAACAATATTTCAATAAGAGATTTATTTTTTTTCAGTTGGAGATTTTTTTTCTTCACCTTTGGCTTTTTTAGACTCTTCTTTTTTATCGCCTTTTTCTCCTTCAGAAGATCCAGCTTTAGCTTCCCCTTCAACTCCTCCTTCAGCTGGTGGAGCATCTCCTCCTTCTGCAGCACCCTCAACACCTTCAGCACTCTCGGCTGGTTTTTCTGGTTCTTTAATTATTGTTGGAGCAGCAAGAGTTGCAACAACGAAATCTCTTCCTTGAATTGTTGGATGAACATTTTCTGGAAGTTTAATTGATGAAATTTTGAAACTTTGACCAATATCTACACCATCTAAATCAACTATTAATTCTGTTGGAATATTATCTGTTGGACACTTTAATTCAACTTTCCTTCTAACAATGTTAAGCACTCCACCTCTTTTTAGTCCTGGTGAATTTTCACTATTTATAAATTTAACAGGTATTTCTAAAGTTACATTTCCATCTTTAACTATTCTTAAAAAATCTACATGAATTGGTTCATCAGATAATATATCGAAAACAACCTCTCTTGGTAGCACATTTTGATCTTTCCCATCAATTTTAAGATTAATTATGTTAGATAAAAAATTTTCTTTTTCTAAAAGAGTTTTTAAATTTTTTTTTGAAAAAGAAACATTTTGATTTTGTTCCTTTCCTCCATAAACAATACCCGGCACTATACCTTTAGATCTTAAAGAATTTAACTCGCCTTTTGTTTTTGTACTTCTAATGTTTGCTTCAATTGAATTCATAAAAACTAGCGTATTTAACCCAAGTTATTTAATAAAACAAGTAAATTATTTGAATAAATCTGATACAGATGTTGAATTAGAAATTCTTTTTAATGCTTCCCCTAATAAATTAGAAATACTTAATATTTCAATATTTTTAGCACCATTAATTTTTTTAGAATTATCTATTGTGTCAGTAATAACTAAATTTTTTATTGGCGAATGTTTAATTTTTTTTACTGCATCACCACTTAAAACTCCATGAGTTATATATACATGAATTTCTTTTGCCCCTTTGTTTTTGAGCATTCTTGCTGCATTAACTATTGTTCCCCCAGAGTCAATAATGTCATCAACAATGATGCAAACTTTATTTTTAACATTACCAATTATATTCATAACTTCCGATTTTCCTGGCGAGGGTCTTCTTTTGTCTACAATAGCCAGACCTACGTCTAGAAGTTTACTCAAACCCCTTGTTCTAACAATACCTCCAGCATCAGGAGAAACACAAACTAAATTATTTAATTTAAGTCTTTTTTTAATATGTCTATAAAAAATTGGAGTTGCAAAAAGGTTGTCTACGGGAATATCAAAAAAACCTTGTATTTGCCCCGCATGCAAATCAACTGTGACAACTCTATCTGCACCAGCTTTTGTTATAAGGTTTGAAACAAGTTTTGCAGAAATAGAAGTTCTTGGAACAACTTTTCTGTCTTGCCTTGCATAACCAAAATATGGAATTACTGCTGTAATATTTTTAGCAGAAGATCTTTTTAGAGCATCTATACAAAGCAACATTTCCAAAAGATTATCATTTGCAGGTGATGATATGGATTGAATTATAAAAATATTATTTCCTCTAATATTCTCATTTATTTCTACATAAATTTCACCATCAGCGAATTTTTTAATGTTAGAGTTTACTAATTTAGTTTTGAGAAATTTAGATATTTTTTTACTAAGATTTTTATTGCTATTTCCTGCTAATAATTTCATTGAGATATCCTAATTAATCATAATTAATGAAATATTTCTACCATAATCATTTTCTTTTTTTACCAAAGATCTCCTTGCACTAAAATAACTATTTTTTTCAGAAAAAGTGTCTTTATTGATTATTTCAAGCTTATTAATACCAAAACTTTTAATTTGAAAAGAAATATATTTTCTTAAGTCAAAAAATATTTTATTATGAGAAAATTTAAAATATATTTTATTTTTTTTATCCTCTTTTAAAAATTTTTTTAAAAAATCTTTTTTAATTTCGTAATTTTTTACTGAAATACATGGACCAATAACAACTATTAAATCTTTAATATTGCTTCCTTTTTTTTTAAAAAAATTAATAACTTTTTTGACAATTTCTTTAAATGCACCTTTCCATCCAGCATGAACCATCGAGACAACCATTCTTCTTGGATCAAAAATTATTATTGGCGCACAATCAGCTGTCAATACACCAATTGGAATTTTTTTTTGGTCAGTTATTATAGCGTCACATTTAATTCTTTTATTACTTATTTTTTTGGGAATTAAATAAAACTTATTACTGTGGATTTGTTTTGGTAAAAAAACTTTTTTTCTTTTAGAATTTATTTTTTTCAAAACAATTTTTATATTTTTTTCAATTTTTTTTTTATTATCTGACGATCCAATACCACAGTTTAAACTATTATATATTCCTTTTGAAACACCACCTTTAGATCCAAAAAAACCGTGGGTTATATTTTTAAATTTAGAGAGTTTTTTTGATTTAATCAGATCGAAAACCTATATTAAATTTTGTTTTATTATTTGTTAATAACATGACTTTAAAAACTTCACCCATTAGTTTTTTATCAATTAGTTTTTTAATTCTATAATAAATATCAGCCTTTTTAGTAAAAGGTAAATTTTTTGATACAATTTCTGCTCTATGCATAATTCCAAGATTTTTTAAAAAATTTCCTTGAGTAGTTAATCCAGAAACTTTTAATTTATATTTTTTTCCAATTTTTTTAAAAAAATTAAATGCCAAGCTATATGTAATATCGCACTTTTTATAATTGCTTAAGATGTTGACAATTTTATGATTTTGAATGCCCCTTAAGGTATGTTTCATTTTTTTTTGAATATAACCATAGTCAATAATTAAGAGACCACCCCCAAATTTATTAATTTTATTAGATATAATATTAATATATTTCATCGCTTCATCAGAAATTTCTAAGAAATCTTGATTTTTTGATATTTTATATCCAACTGTTTTTTCAATTTTTTTTATGTCTGTTTTTACATCAAAAAAATTTTTTGGATCAACTCCTTCAAATTTTACTTTTCTTTCTAACCATAGTTTATTTTTCTTTAAAAACTGTTTAATCGGTAGTGCATCAAAAAATTCATTTGCTAAGAATATATTAGGGCCATCTTTTATTTTATTTAAATTTGTAATCCAAAAAACTTTTTTATATTTTATATTTTTTTTTTGAAGCTTTATTAAGTATGGACTTTTTTCTAATATATAAATTTTGCAAATATTATTTAAAATAGGAAATTTTTTAAATGTTCTAGATATAATGTTTATCATTTCACCATTTCCAGCTCCTAACTCAATTATATTTAATTTTTTGGGTTCTTTTAAATTTTTCCAAAAACTTATAATCCATATTGCAATTATTTCTGAAAAGAAAATTGATATATTTGGTGAAGTAATAAAATCACCTTTTTTACCAAAAGGATTTTTTGACATATAGTATCCTGTATTTTTTTCGTACAATGCTTTTGTAATAAATTTATCAAGACTTATTATTGAGTATTTTTTAGTTTTCATTTTTTTTTAAAAAATAAACCAATTCCTACAACAAATAAAAATACACATAAAATTTGACCCATTGTCATTCCAATAATTAAATATCCAATTTGTGGATCTGGTTCTCTAAAAAATTCTAATAAAAATCTAAATAAAGAGTAAAAAATTAAAAAATAAGATGTAATTTCCCCTTTTTTATTAAGCATATTTTTTCTTATTAATAAATTTAAGATTAAGAATAGTATTAAACCCTCAAATAAAGCTTCATAAATTTGAGAAGGGTGACGAGTAAGATTGTCAATTTTTGGAAAGATAACAGACCAAAATATTTCTGTTTGTTTTCCATAAAGTTCTGAATTTAAAAAGTTTGCAATTCTTCCTAGAAAAATTCCAATGGGCGCAACAGCGGATATTAAATCTAAAAATATAAATGGATTTATATTATGTTTTTTACTAAAAAATAATGTACTTATTAATACCCCAACTAAGCCACCGTGAAAGGACATTCCTCCTTTCCATATCATTAAAATTTCAGTTAGATGGTTTAAGTAATAATCAAAATTATAAATAAGGATATAACCAAGTCTTCCTCCCAATATTATTCCAATAATTAAATAAGCTATAAGGTCGTCAAAAATATTTAAAATTGACCTATCTTTTATTAAATATTTTTTGCAGTAAAACCAGCCAATAGTTATTCCAAATATATATGCTAGAGAATACCATCTTATTTCTAGGGAAAAAAAATTAAAAGCTACTGGGTCAAAATTGTTAATAAACATTTTAAAAAAATAATATAAAGATATAGTATTTTTAAAAAGCTTTATATGTCAAAATCTAAATTTGTTATTGATAGACTTGCTAAATTGTTTGAACAAGGTCTTATTTCTTATAAAGACCTAAGTAATGAGATTATTAACATTTTAAAATCGAAAAAGGATGAAATTATATTTAAGTTAGATTTACCATCCAAAGAAGAGTTTGAAATTTTAAAAAAAAGAGTAGAAAAACTTGAAAATAAATTAAAAAAAACTAAAAAGGTAAAAAAATCTTAACTCTCAAACCATTTAATTGGGATTTTTCGAGCTTTATACTTCCACCATGAGATTGAATAATATCTGAAGCAATAGACATTCCTAATCCTACACTTGATTTTGAATCTCCACGACTTTTATCAATTTTATAAAAAGGTTTAAATACATTTTCGTACTGTTTTTCTTCTATACCCGGACCATCGTCATCAACTGTTATTGTAAGATTATTTGGGCTTTTCTTGAGACTTACAACTATATTTTTTCCATACTTAATAGAATTGTCTATAAAATTATTTAGACATCTGCGGATTAAATTTTTTCTACCAGTAAAAATTATTTTTGCATTTGAATCAAAAGTAATATTTTTATTTTCATATTTTTTTATTGTATTAAAAATAAGTTCAGAGATATCAAATTTTTCACTGTTTTCACTAGATTGTTTACTTGCAAATTGAAGATACTCATTAAGCATTTTTTCCATTTCAGAGACATCTTCAGAAAGTTTGTTAGATATTTCTTTATCTTTTATAAAAGCTAATTGTAATTTTATTCTTGTTAATGGCGTTCTTAAATCATGACTAATTCCAGACAACATTTCAGATCTTTGGTTTAAATGACGAATGATTCTTTTTCTCATTCTTTCAAATTCATATCCGGCTTGTCTAATTTCTAAAGCGCCAGAAGGTCTATATTCACCAATGTCCTCACCTCTGCCAAATTTTTCTGAAGCTTTAGCTAAATTAATTATTGGCCTTGTTTGATTTTTTAAAAACATTAGAGCAACTGTAATTAATAAAAACGCTGGCAGCGTGATCCATAATGCAAAAATTCTAGCAGAAGTGTTTGTTACTCTTTCTTTGGGAACTAAAAATTGAAAATATCCATTCGAATATTGTATTTTTAAATCAATCGAGTCTTTAAATTTTGTAGCATCAAACCAATAATTTAACATTTTTGATTTTAGTTCTCGTCTCAAAGTTCTATCCATTGGGCTAAACCATCTTTCTTGGTTATTCTTAGGTAGTACTTTTTCAGAAACATAAATAACCTTAACATCATGATTTTCTGAAAAAAGTTTTGTTAGCGAATCTTTATTATGTTGTTCATTTTTATAAGCGTTTATAAAAAAATTTATTTCATTAACAAGCGCTCTACTCATTCCTTTATTAGTTTTTATCCATAGACTATCAAAGAAAACTACTGAAATAGTTATTTGAAGTAATATAATTGGAGCAGCAACGATTAGTAATGCTCTATAAAATAATTGTTTTGGCAATAATTTTTTTACAAATCTATTCAATCCATAAAACATAGCCAGTGCCCCTTATAGTTTGAAGATATTTAGGATTTTTTGGATCTAATTCTATTTTTTTTCTAAGTCTTGTAATTATTACATCTACAGATCTTTCTTTATCTATATTAATTAAATTTCCAATATAATTTCTTGAAAAAGTTTCACCAGGGGAGTTTATCATTTTTTCTAAAATTATTTTTTCTGTATTATTTATTTTAAATTCTTTATCATTTTTATGTATTATGAATTTATTTAAATCTATTTTTATATTATCAAATTCAATAACTCTTTTAATATTTTTTGACTTTGTTTTATTTAAAATATTTCTTATTCTTAAGGTTAACTCTTTTGGCTCAAAGGGTTTTGGTAGGTAATCATCTGCCCCAACTTCAAGTCCTTCAACTCTTTCACTAGCCTCACCTTTGGCTGTAAGCAAAATGATAGGTGAATTATATTTATCTTTATTTTTAGAAATAAAATCTAATCCACTTTCTCCTGGCATCATAATATCTAATACAATCAAATCAAACTTTATAACTTTAACTTTTTCCTCTGCATCTTCTGCACTATTAGCAGTTGTAACTAAAAAATTATTCTCATTAAGATATTTTTTAACTAAATTTCTTATTCCATCATCATCATCAACTACCAATATATGTGCTTCAAACTTATTCATTGATTATTTTTTTTAATACATTGTTAAAACTGTTTATTTCTACTGAGCTAGAATTTATAAGAGCCTTATAGATCCTTTTTTTTTGCGCAAAAAAAATTTCATTAAATATTTGATTTCCTTTTTTTGTTAAAAAAACATGTTTTAATCTTGTGTCTTTTTCACCTTTTTTAAACTGAATTGCATCTAAACTAATTAAATCTTTTAAAACTCTATTTAAACTTTGCTTTGTAACTTTAAGTTTTCTAAGTAGTTGAGAAATCGTTATACCCTCATGGAGTGAAATTAAATGAATGACCTTATGATGAGCAATGCCCAAAGAATACTTATTTAATATTTTCTTTGGATCATTGAAAGATTCCCTATAGCCAATGAATAGCTTTTCGATAAATTCTTTTAAATAATCATCTTTTAAATATAAAAGATCTTTCATATGGGTAAGTTATATTGACATATTATATTTAGAAAGATATTTTTTTAAAAAATTAAATTTCTTTATGATACCTTACGATAAACGTTCAGGAAAAATTTGGTATAATGCTGACCTCGTTGACTGGGGAGATGTAAAACTTCATGTTCTGAGTCATGGCTTACATTATGGAAGCTGTGTTTTTGAAGGTGAGAGGGTATACGATGGGACAATCTTTAAATTAGAAGAGCATACAGAGAGATTTTTCCATTCAGCAAATAGAATGGGTTTTAAAATTCCTTACAGCAAAGAAGAAATAAATGAAGCTTGTAAAAAAACTGTTTCAATTCAAAAGGTTAAAAATGGTTACGTAAGGCCAGTTGCGTGGCGTGGAAGTGAAATGATGGCAATATCTGCTCAACAAACAAAAATTCATGTTGCTATCGCTACTTGGGAATGGGGCTCATATTTCGATCCGAAATTAAAAACTGAAGGGATAAAATTAAATATATCTAAATGGAAAAGACCTTCTCCTGAATCAATACCTTGGGATACAAAGGCTGCAGGACTTTATATGATCTGTACTTTGTCAAAGCATGAAGCTGAAAGTCAAGGATATACAGATTCTTTAATGTTAGATCATGAAGGAAAAGTTGCAGAAGCAACTGGCGCGAATATTTTTTTTAAAGATAAAGATGGATCTTTACATACTCCAATTCCAGACTCTTTTTTAGACGGCATAACAAGAAGAACGGTTATCGATATAGCTAAAACAAAAAATATTAAGATTATTGAAAGAAAGATAAACCCTGATGAATTGAAAAATTTTGTAGGGTGTTTTCTTACAGGAACAGCTGCCGAAGTGACTCCTGTAGCTTCTATTGATCAATATAAATTTAAAGTCTGTAATACAATAATCGAACTATCAGATAGTTATCAGGAATTTGTAAGAAAAAAAATAGCAGCTTAATTTTTATTATCTTCAGAAATTGCGTGATCAATACCTTTTCTTAAGTACTCATAGCCCGTATAAAGTGTTAAAAATGCTGACAACCATAATAAAATTATACCAATAGTCTGTGCATTGTAATCTTGAAAGTTAATAATTTTGTTACCAGTTTCTCCTGTCAGCAAGATAGAGATTGAAAACATTTGTAAAAATGTTTTCAATTTTGCGAGATTTGAAACAGGTAGTTTTATTTTTCCTTTTGCTAAAAATTCTCTTAATCCAGAAACAAGAATTTCTCTTGTTAAAATAATTATTGCGGCAATGACTTCATAATTTTTAATTGTTTCATTCATTACTAGTAATATTAATGCTGTAGCCACAATTATTTTATCAGCTATAGGATCTAATAATTCTCCTAATTTCGATTCTTCTTTATACATTCTTGCCAACAAACCATCTAAGAAATCTGTAAATGATGCAATTAAAAATATAGCGAATGGAATTACATCACCATAAAATCCTGGCAAGTAAAAAGCAAAAACAAAAACTGGCACAATAATAATTCTGCCTATTGTTAAATAATTTGGAATTTTAATTTTCATTCGTGAAAAAAATTATATATCTTTTTTGCAACTTTTTCCTCAACCCCTTCAACTGTTTTAATTTCATCAAAACTTGCAGATTCCACAGCTCTAGCTGATCCAAAATGATTTAATAATGCTCTTTTTCTTATTAAGCCAATTCCTTCAATTTGATCTAATAGAGATTTTTTTAACCCTCTTGCTCTTTTTGCCCTGTGAGCGTTTATAGCAAATCTATGAGCTTCATCCCTTAGTCTTTGTAAAAAGAATAGAGTAGGGTCATTTTTATCAAATTTAAATGGTTTATTATTATAGAAAAATGTTTCATCACCACTGTTTCTTTGTTTTCCTTTTGCAATAGCAATTATTGGAAGGTCGTATAAGCCTAATTCATTTAAAACTTCTTTTGCTGATGAATATTGACCTTTACCACCATCAATTAAAATTAAATCAGGTAGAGATAAGTAATTTCCTTTTTCGAGTATTGCCCTTTTGAACCTTCTTGTCAGAACTTCTTTTAACATAGCAAAATCGTCTTGCTCAGCTCCTTTGGTTTTAATATCAAATTTTCTATATCTTTTTTTAATAAAACCTTCATCACCATAAGTGACCATTGCTCCCACACTATTAGTTCCTTGGATGTGGCTATTGTCATATATCTCAACTATGTTGATGTTATTTTTTAAATCAAATTTTTTTGATACTCCTTCAAATAAATTTTTATTATTATTTGTCTCATAAAGTTTTCTATTTAAAGATTCTTTTGCATTTTTTTCAGCAAGAGCAACTACTTTTGCTTTTGTTCCTTTCTTGGCTACATCTATTGAAATAACACTATTCTCTTTTGTGCTCAAAGTTTTTTCGATCAAGATTTTATCTTCAATATCTAAATTTAAAATTATCAATTTAGGAACATTCTTATTTTCATAAAATTGCATTAAAAAAGAAGACATTATTTCAGATATATTTTGGTCTGGATCATGTTTAGGGAAGTAAGCTTGATTACCCCAATTTTGTTTTCCTCTATAAAAAAATACCTGTATACAAGTTTTACCTGATTCTTTGTAAGCAGCAATTACATCAGCATCAACTAAGTTAGCTTCGTTAATTCTTTGAGAAGATTGAATAATATTTAAAGATTTAATTCTGTCTCTTAATATAGAAGCTTTTTCAAAATTTAATTTTTCACTAGCATCTTCCATTTGTTTAGATAAATTCTTTTGAATATCTCTTGATTTTCCAGAAACAAATTGTATTGCGTCTTCAACTGAATTTTTATAATCATTTTTTTCTATATAACCAACACAAGGAGCTGAGCATCTTTTTATTTGATATAAAATACAAGGTCGCTTTCTATTTTTAAAAGTAGCTTCATCACATACTCGTAATAAAAAAATTTTCTGGAGCATTTTTATAGTCCAGTTGGCAGATCCAGCAGAAGCAAAAGGACCAAAGTAAAAACCATCTTTATCTTTTTTTCCTCTATGTTTTGTAACTTGGGGCCATTGATCTTTGTGACTAATAAAAATAAATGGAAATGATTTATCATCTTTAAGTAAAATATTAAATTTTGGTTTAAATTTTTTTATTAAATTAGCTTCTAAAAGTAATGCCTCACTTTCATTTGCTGTAGTTGTTACTTCAAGTTTAAAGGTTTGAGAGAGCATTCTTTCTGTTCTGATAATATGATTTTTTTCAGAAACATAATTTTTAAGTCTATTCGGTAAGTTTTTTGCTTTACCTACATATAATACATCTCCTTTATGGTTTATCATTCTGTAAACTCCGGGACTTTTAGGAATTAGGGAAAGTTCTTTTCTTATTACTTCTTTTCCAAGTTTAGAGCTTTTCATGGCTTCTTTTTTTAGAAATTTGAATTCCTACAGATGAGCAATCTTTCATAATTTCCAATTTTTCAATTTTAAGTGATATTTTATCTATTCTCTTATCTTTAAATAATTCATCAAAAACATCTTCCGCTAAAGTTTCGAGAAAGTTATAATGTTTATTTTTAACTAATTTTTTTATTAATTTCACAAGTTTAGCATAATTGACAATTGATTTTAAGTCTTTGTCATTAGTTGGTTTTTTATCTTCGTAGTTTGCTTCTAAACTAAACTTTACTTTTTGAGGTTTTGCTTTTTCAAAGTCGTAATATCCAAGTTTAAGATTTAATATTAGCTCTTTAATTAAAACTTTTTTTTCGTAATTAAATAGAATCTTATTTTTATTTATTTTAACTATTTTAAGGTTATTTTTTTTCATTCTTTTCCTCCCATTATATCAGGAGTTTGCCAATTTAAACTTTGACCACTATCAACAGCTATTATCTGACCGGTAATTGAACTGTTTTTAATGAAAAAGTCAACCGCATTACATATTTCATTTACATCTACCTGTTTTTTCAAAGGTGTTGCTAAATATTGTTTTTTAAAATGTTTATCACTTTGTCTTTTATTTTTAATCGTTGGGCCAGGAGCAATTCCATTTACTCTTATATTTGGTGCTAAGCTCATAGCACTTGTTTTAGTTAATGTATAAAGGCCAGTTTTACTAATTGTATAAGAGAAGAAATATGGAGTTAGTTTAAATACTCTTTGGTCAATTATATTGATAATATTATTATTTTTTCCTCTAGCATTTTTTGCGAATTCCTTAGAAAGTAAAGCAGGTGTTCTTAAATTTGTTCTTAAATGTTTGTCCCAACTATCAGTTGTAAAATTATCTAATTTATCATTTTCAAATAATGAAGCATTGTTAATTAAACAGTCAAAATATTTTAATTTAGATTTTGCAAATTTAATTATTTTATTTACATCTGTTTCTTTGCTCAAATCTCCTCTGGTTAAATAAATTTTAGTTCCATTTTTTTCTAATTCTTTTTTAAGTGTTTCAGCTTTAACTTTTGATTTATTATAATGGATTAGTATTTCTTTATTAGGTCCAGATAATTTTTTTGCAATAGCAGCACCAATTCTAGTTGCTCCACCTGTGATAATTATTTTATTTGCTTCCATTTCTTTTTACCTTTTTGAGCCCTTGTTCCTGGTAAACCCATTGTAGATCTACCTTTAGGATAAATTTTATTATTTGCACTATATTGTTTTACTTTAGGGTTTAATACAATTTCTAACTCCGATGCTTCAAGCTTTCTTATTTCATCCCTGATTTTTGCTGCTTCTTCAAACTCAAGATTTGTTGCTGCCTCCTTCATTCTTTTGTTGAGTGCTTTTAAGTGTTTCTTAAGATTTCCACCAACATTATCCCCAGTACCAACTTTAACATAGTCTTTTTCATAAACACTTTCTAAAACATCTCCGATTTCTTTTTTTATACTCGTAGCATCAATTTTATGTTTTTTATTATAAGCTTCCTGAATAGACCTTCTTCTGTCAGTTTCTTTTATGGCATTTTTTATACTTTTAGTTTCTTTATCTGCATAAAGTATGACTTTACCATCAAGATTTCTAGCCGCTCTACCTATTGTTTGAATTAAAGAAGTTTCTGATCTTAAAAAACCTTCTTTGTCAGCATCCAAAATACCTACCAATGCACATTCTGGAATATCAAGTCCCTCTCTTAAAAGGTTTATACCTACCAAGACATCAAAAACACCAAGTCTTAGATCTCTCATTATTTCTATTCTTTCAAGGGTATCAATGTCTGAATGCATATATCTTACCTTAATTCCATTTTCGTGAAGATATTCGGTTAAATCTTCAGCCATTTTTTTTGTTAAAGTTGTGACTAATACTCTATAGTTTTTTTCTACAACTTTTTTACATTCATGCATTAAATCATCAACTTGATTTTTAGCTGGTCTTATTTCAACTGGAGGATCAATTAATCCAGTGGGTCTAATTACTTGTTCTACAAATTTATTTTTAACTTGTTTTAATTCCCAAGGACCTGGAGTTGCTGATACAAAAACTGTTTGAGTTCTCATAGCATCCCATTCTTCAAACTTTAAAGGTCTATTATCCATACAAGAGGGTAGTCTAAAACCATACTCTGCAAGGTTGCTTTTTCTTGATCTATCACCTTTATACATTCCGTTTAATTGAGGCACAGTTACATGACATTCATCAACAAAAATAAGAGTATTATCAGGAAAGTATTCAAAAAGAGTTGGTGGAGGTTCTCCAGGTTTTCTGCCTGATAAAAATCTGGAATAGTTTTCAATACCAGCACAAGAGCCAGTTGCTTCAATCATTTCTAAATCAAATTTAGTTCTTTCTTCTAACCTTTGTGCCTCAAGTAATTTATTTTGTTCTTTAAACTTTTTTAAAGTTATCTCTAATTCTTTTTTAATTTTTAATATTGCCTGTTCAATTGTTGGCTTAGGTGTTATGTAATGACTATTTGCGTAAACTTTTATTACCTCTAGTTCGTTTACTAAATCACCTGTTAATGGATCAAACTCTTCAACCTTTTCTAATTTATCACCAAATAAACTTAATCGCCATGCTCGGTCTTCAAGATGTGATGGAAATATTTCAAGATATTCTCCTCTTACTCTAAAAGTACCTCTATAAAAATTTTGATCATTTCTTTTATATTGTAAAGCTACTAAAGATTTTATTAATTGCTCTCGATTATATTCATAATCTTTTTTTAAGCTTAGTGTCATTTTACTATAAGCTTCAACAGAACCTAACCCATAAATACAAGAAACACTTGAAACAATAATAACATCATCTCTTTCTAGTAATGATCTGGTCGCTGAGTGACGCATTCTATCTATTTGTTCATTAATTGAAGCTTCTTTTTCAATATATGTATCAGATCTTGGTACATAAGCTTCTGGTGTATAATAATCATAATAAGATACAAAATATTCAACAGCGTTATCTGGAAAAAAAGATTTCATCTCACCATAAAGTTGAGCAGCAAGAGTTTTGTTAGGTGCAAGAATTAAAGCTGGTCTATTAGTTTTTTCGATAACTTTAGCCATTGTAAAAGTTTTTCCAGAACCAGTTACTCCAAGGAGGACTTGATTTAATTGTTCTTTATTTGCACCATTAATCAATTGTTTGATTGCCCCTGGTTGATCGCCAGCTGGTTTAAAGTCAGTTTTTATCTCAAACTTTTTACCACCCTCTAGCCTAGGAGAAATATCAGGGTTTTTATTCTGTATCTCTGTAATTAAATCTTGATAAGTATTTTGCATTATCTATAAAAATAGTAGAATATAAATATAATTCAATGAGCATAATATCTGACAATTTAAAGAGGATAAAACCATCTCCAACCATAGCAGTAACTCAAAAAGCTAGAGAATTAAGAGCAGCTGGAAAAGACGTAATTGGATTGGGAGCAGGAGAGCCAGATTTTGATACTCCAGATAATATTAAAGACGCAGCTATTAAAGCTATTAAAGCTGGTGATACAAAATATACAGCTGTTGATGGAACCCCAGCATTAAAAAAAGCAATTGTAGATAAATTTAAGAGAGAAAATAAATTAGATTACACTATAGATCAAATAACGGTTGGAACTGGTGGAAAACAAGTTCTTTATAATGCATTTATGGCGACTTTAAATAAAGGTGATGAAGTAATAATTCCAGCACCTTTTTGGGTTTCATATCCAGACATGGTTTTACTTGCAGGAGGAAAACCCAAAATAGTTAAATGTGAAGAAAAAGATAGTTTTAAATTAACTCCTAAAAAACTTCAGAAAGCTATTTCAAAAAAAACTAAATGGTTAATTTTAAATTCACCTT